>DAMDHZ010000001.1:0-15022 GCA_032101665.1 Brachybacterium sp.
AACGCGAGGGCGAGGGACCAGGACTCGCCGTGGCTCGCGTAACCCTTGGCGGGGAAGTCGTTCAGGCGGATCTCGAGGTCGTCGCGGTGGGGGCCGACGAGGGTGACGCCGCGATCGATCTCGTCGTCCCGCCGCCGCTCCATCTCGGCGAGCAGGGCGTCGTGGAGCTCGGACAGGGGCGGCAGCCGTCCGTCGGGAGTGCCGAGGGCGTCGACCACGGCGCCGCGGTAGCCGATGTCAGCGGGCGAGTCGACGCTGCTGCGGTCCTCGGGAGGGAGGTCGAGCGCGGTCTCGGCGCCCTCGTCGGTCGCGACCTGCAGGTAGGAGTAGCCCAGGTGGGGTCGCAGCCGGTTGACCAGGTGCATGCGGGCGCGCGTGAGCTCGGCACCGGCCCGGGCGAGCTGGGCGTCCCACACCGTCAGGGTCGAGGCGGCCGCCTCGGCGGGATCGAGGCCGCCGATGCTGCGCGCGGAGGACCCGCGGCGCATCGAGCGCATCTGCTTGAGCAGGTGGGACCGTTGTTTGAGGACCCGGTCGTAGTCGGCCTTGACGCCGGCGAAGCGCGGCGCGATCTCGAACAGCAGCTCATCCAGGAAGCGCCGGCGGCCGTCAGGGTCGCCCTTGACGAGGGTGAGGTCCTCGGGGGCGAACAGCACGGCGCGGACCTCGCCGAGCAGATCCCGCAGGCGCGACAGGGCCGATCCCTGCACGCGAGCGGTGTTGGAGCGCCCGGGCGTGATCTGGAGATCGACCTGCAGGGGCCGCCCTGCGCGCACGAAGGAGGCACGGATGATCGCGGTCTCCTCGCCGCGCGTCACGAGCGCCGCGTCGTGGGGGACGCGATGGCTCGAGAGGGTCGCGAGGTACCAGAGCGCTTCGACGATGTTGGTCTTGCCCTGGCCGTTCGGGCCGACGAAGACCGTGACGCCGGGCGCGAGGCGCAGCTCGAGTCTCGGATAGGACCGGTAGGACGTGAGGTCCAGCGCGGTCAGCTCCATGTCCAGGCCGTCCGCGTCATGGGGCTCAGATCCGCATCGGCATGAGCAGGTACTTGTACGACGGATCGGGGGATCCCTCGAGGCTGTCCTGACCGCTCATCACCGACGGCTTGATCGAGTCGGTGAAGGTCAGCCGGGCGAAGTCGGTGCCGAGGGCGCCGAGGCCGTCGAGCAGGAAGCCGGAGTTGAAGCCGACCACGAGATCATCGCCCTCGAGCTGCGCCTCGAGCACCTCGGAGGCCTGGGCGTCGTCGCCGGCGCCGGCCTCGAGAGCCACCTGGCCCTCGGTGAAGGTGAGGCGGACGGGGGTGTTGCGCTCGGCCACGAGGGACACGCGCTTGACGGCCTCGATGAGCGGGGCGGTCGCGACGACGGCGGTGATGGCGACGGAGTCGGGGAACAGGCGGCGCACGGGCGGGTAGTCGCCGTCGACGAGGGTCGAGGTGGTGCGCCGGCCGCTCGACTCGAAGCCAATGAGGTGGGCGGAGGAGTCGTCGGCCAGGGCGATGTCGACGTCGGAGCCGGTCGCGAGCGAGCGCGCGACCTCCTGCAGGGTGCGTCCGCGGACCAGGGCGGTGGTCGAGGCCGAGGGGCTCGCCGGTCGCCACGTGAGCTCGCGCAGCGCGAGGCGGTAGCGGTCGGTCGCCATGAGGGTCACCTTCTCGCCCTCGATCTCCATGCGCACGCCGGTCAGCAGCGGAAGCGTGTCGTCCTTGGACGCGGCGACGGTCACCTGGCCGATGGCCTCGGCGAGCACGTGCGCGTCGACGGAGCCCGCGACGGGTGGCATGGACGGCAGCTGCGGGTACTCCTCGACGGGCAGAGTGGCCAGGGCGAAGCGCGCACTGCCGCACCTGACCTGGAGCTTCGTTCCTTCGAGGGCGACCGTGACGTCCTTGTTCGGAAGCGCGCGGACGATGTCGGAGAGCATGCGGCCCTGGACCAGCACCTCACCGGGCGCGTCGACCTCGGCCGCGAGCGTGATCTGGGCGCTGACCTCGTAGTCGAACGTCGAGAGCTGCAGCTCGCCGCTCGCATCGGCGACGATGCGCACGCCCTGGAGGATGGGCATCGCCGGCCGGACCGGGAGGGTGCGGGTGGCCCAGGAGACGGCGTCCGCCAGGACGCCGCGATCGAGGTGGAACTTCACCGTTGCCACTCCTTCGCAGTGGGGAAAGCTGTGTCGTTGCAGGGTCTCACGCGGGCACGCAGCCTGTCGCCGGGATCGCGGGCCTCCCGGATCCCGGGCGGCGCTGACGCGGGAAGGCCACAGTAGCCCGGCTCTCGCCGACACGCCGAATCGCATCCTTGACTTCCGGCTGTGAGGCTTCCGATTCCCTCCTGGCCTCCGTCCTCAGCTCCGACCCTCGCACTGCGCCGCCGCAGCCCCGACTTCTCCACATCCCCTGAGCCAGAACACCAAGAACACTCCTCTTCACAGCTGTTGACTCTGGGGAGAAGCGGCATATACCCAGGTCAGCATGGGAATGTGGGTCGTGCATGGACAGTGCATCGTGCTCGTCGACGTGTGCATGGGCTGTGGAGCACACGCCATCTCAGCGAAAAGCAGGAGACTGGAGATCCACACCGGTCCTTGCGGAGATGCCGATCGCTCCACATTGTCCACAGCCTTATTCACACTGGGGACAGACCGGCTCTGACCGGCGCTGTGGTCCGGAGACGCTCCGTGCTCTCAAACCTGGTTGGCGCTGCTGTTCTTGATGCGCGCCGTGAGCTCGGTGACCTGGTTGAAGATCGCCCGGCGCTCCTTCATGAGCTCGGAGATCTTCTTGTTCGCGTGCATGACGGTCGTATGGTCGCGTCCGCCGAACTCCTCCCCGATCCGGATGAGCGGCATGTCCGTGAGCTCGCGGCACAGGTACATGGCGATCTGACGGGCTGTCACGAGCACGCGCGTCCGAGCACCTCCCGTGATCTGGTCGACGGTGAGGCCGAAGTAGGAGGCCGTCTGGGCGATGATCGTCGTCGCCGTGATCTCGGCGCCGTTGTCGTGAGCCAGGAGATCCTTCAGCACACTCTCCGCGAGCATGACGTCCATCGGCTGGCGCGACAGGGAGTGCAGCGCCTGCACGCGGATGAGCGCTCCCTCGAGCTCACGGATGTTCGTGGAGATCCTCGAGGCGATGTACTCGAGCACATCCCGCGGCACCTCCTGGGTGCCCTCCATCTCGACCTTCTTGCGGAGGATCGCGATGCGGGTCTCGAGGTCCGGCGGCTGCACATCGGTCATGAGCCCCATCTCGAACCGGGAGCGCATGCGGTCCTCGAACCCGCCGAGCTGCTTGGGCGGCAGGTCGGAGGTGATGACGATCTGCTTGTCGGCGTTGTGCAGCGTGTTGAAGGTGTGGAAGAACGCCTCCATCGTCTCCGGGGCGCGCTGGAGGAACTGGATGTCGTCGATCAGCAGGATGTCGATGTCGCGATAGCGGCGGTGGAACTCCTGGGCCTTGCCGAACTGGCCGGACTGGATCGAGTTGATGAAGTCGTTCGTGAACTCCTCGGAGTTGACGTAGCGGACCTCGACCCCCGGGTAGAGGCTCTGGGCGTAGTGGCCCACCGCATGCAGCAGATGGGTCTTGCCGAGTCCCGAGTCGCCGTAGATGAACAGCGGGTTGTACGCCTTGGCAGGGGCCTCCGCGACGGCCGAGGCGGCCGCCTGGGCGAAACGGTTGGAGGAGCCGATGACGAAGGTGTCGAAGGTGTACTTGGCGTTGAGCCGGGAGTCGGAGCCGAGCGTCGTGCCATCGCCGGTGCGAGCGGCGGGGTCCTCCCGGGCCTGGGGATCCGGACCGCGCCCGATCGTCGTCGACCCAGTTCCCCCGATGCCGGCCTCACCGCTGGGAAAGGCCGGCGGCGGGGCGGCCAGCGAGGTCACGCTCGCACCACGGCCGATCCCGGCGGGCCCCTCGGTCGCCGCGACACCTGTCTCAGGCAGGGGCGCGATGCCCGGTGCGCGCCGAACGCCCGTACTCTCCACAGCGTTGTCCACAGCGCGCTGTGGACGCGGAGCGGGCGACGGGGAGGGCGCGGGCTCGGGGTCGTCGTGGGACAGCAGTGTCTCGTCGATCGTCACGGCGAAGCGGGTGTCGCGGCCCGTGGTCTCGGACAGCGCAGCCTTGAGCGGCTCGGCGATCCGCTGCTCGAAGACGTCCTTGGCCCATGCCGACGGGGCTGCCAGCAGGGCGGTGTCCGCGACCACGGCCATCAGGCGGGAGAGGGTGAGGAAGGCCATCACGCGCTCGGTGACGGTCTCGTCCCGGCGCAGGACACGCAGGGTCTCGTCCCAGATCGCGTCGTAGTCGACGTCGGTATCGTCCATGGTGTGCTCCGATGGTCGGCGAATCTCGAGGTAGTTTTCCACAAGAGATGGGGACAACGCGATCCGTGATCCACAAGAGCGGGCCGGATCGGGGCGCGGCAGAGGCCTTTCGGGCCCGCGCTCAGGGACGGTGAGAAACCCGCCACATCTCCCGCGCGGCGCCTGGTCGTCTCGTTGACCGCCTCCCGGGGCGCGGCTAGTCTCGGTCAGTCTCTGCTGCGCGTGAGCGTGGCGGCTTCCCCGGCAGGCAGCGCTCATCGGCGCGCCCGGTGAGCCGCCCGAGCGCGGCGAGCCATCAGCCCCCGCGAGCCGGGCCACCATGGGCCGCACGCACCACCGAGGAGAAGTCATGACCAAGCGCACGTTCCAGCCGAACAACCGTCGCCGCGCCCGCAAGCACGGCTTCCGTGCCCGCATGCGCACCCGCGCCGGTCGCGCGATCATCAACGCGCGCCGCTCCAAGGGCCGCAGCGAGCTGTCGGCCTGAGTCCTGAGCCCGGCCGGGCTCCCGTGACCTGGTCACGGCACCGGATCTCCTCCGGTGACGACTTCCGCCGCGCCACCCGACAGGGCGTGCGCAGCGCCCGATCCCACGTGGTCGTCCACCTCGCCCTCCTGCCGGAGGCGCCCGAGGGGCCCCGCGTGGGATTCGTCGTGTCCAAGAAGGTGGGCAACTCCGTGGTCCGCCACCGGGTGACCCGTCGGCTGCGGGAGATCATCCGCCCTCGGCTGTCCCTGCTCCCGACAGGGTCCACGTGCATCGTGCGGGCCCTGCCGGGCATCGACGGCGTCCCGTTCGCGGAGCTGACCGAGCAGGTCGACTCGGCGCTGCGGACAGCGGCGACGAAGCTCAGCGGTGTCCGGGCGGTCCGATGAGCCTTTCTACTCTGCCGCGGCGCCTGCTCGCGCTCCCGATCCGCGCCTACCAGGTGGGGATCTCCCCCTACACGCCGCCGGCGTGCCGCTACTACCCGGTGTGCTCGCAGTACGCCCTCGACGCGATCCGGGTGCACGGCGCCCTCAAGGGGACCGTGCTCGCGCTCGGCCGCATCTGCCGCTGCAATCCCGCGTCCCGGGGAGGGGTCGATCCGGTCCCCGCGCCCGGGATGTGGAGGAACCCCCGCGCTCGTCATCCTGTGGACGGCCGCGTCCACCCGACCCTCTAGTCTTGTCCGAGACCCCGACCCGCAGCCGTCACATCGCATGAACGACATGCGCCTACCGACGGCAGGAAGACCAGGCCGATGAACATCCTCTATCCCATCGAGTGGGCCGTGGCGTGGATCATGGTGCAGTTCCACTCGCTGCTGTCGCTCTTCATGGACGCCAACTCCGGGTGGACGTGGCTGCTGTCGATCGTCGGCCTGACCGCGGTCATCCGTACCCTCATCATCCCGCTGTTCGTGCGGCAGATCCGGGCCTCGCGCGCGATGCAGATGGTCGCCCCCGAGCTGCAGGCCATCCAGAAGAAGTACAAGGGCAAGACGGACCAGGAATCCCGCCAGAAGCAGGCCGAGGAGACCATGGCGGTCTACCGCGAGGCCAAGGCGAACCCGTTCTCGTCGTGCCTGCCGGTGCTGCTGCAGATGCCGATCTTCTTCGCGCTGTTCCGAATGCTCTTCTACAAGCTGCCGGAGGCGGCCAAGTCCGCCGACGGCTTCGGCCCGCTCTCCCAGAAGCTCGCCCAGAGCGCGCACGACTCGACCATCTTCGGCTCGGTCACCATCTCCTCGAGCTTCCTGGCCGGGGACATGTCGGCCAAGATCATCGCGGGCGTGATCATCGCGCTCATGTGCGCCGTCACCTTCCTCACCCAGAAGGAGCTGACGATGCGCAACATGCCGCCGTCGGCCCTCGAGGGCCCGATGGCGAGCACCCAGAAGATCATGCTGTACATGCTCCCGTTCGTGTACATCATCTCGGGACCGGGCATGCCCATCGGTGTGCTCATGTACTGGCTCACCACGAACGTGTGGACGTTCTGCCAGCAGTGGATCATCATCCGCAACAGCCCCACCCCGGGCACCGAGGCCGAGAAGGCGATGCAGCGCCGCGTCAACGCCAAGCGCGAGAAGAAGGGCCTCGAACCGATCGACTTCACGCCCAAGAAGAAGGCCACCCCGGTCGAGGAGCAGCAGATCCGGGTCCAGCCCAAGAAGTCCCAGGGCGGACGGAAGCTGTCGGACGCGGAGCGTCTCGAGCAGGCCCGTGCCGCACGCGCGAAGGCCCAGGAGGAGCGCCGCGCCGCGGCCGAGGCCGCCGGGGAGGTCCCCGGCGTGACCTCTTCGTCCTCGAAGAACAAGCGTTCGAAGAACTCGCGCAAGCGCTGACCCAGCTTCCCGGTCGGCACCCCCATCCCTCCGCCGACCGGAACATCCCCGCACAGGAGGACCAGCATGACCGACAACCAGATCGATCCTACGGGCGCCCTCGTGGACGAGGGCCCCGACGTCCCGGACAACGCTGTCGCGACCGAGGACCCCGGGACCCCCGAGAGCGCCGCCACGGCGGAGGAGGCCCCTGCGGCCCTCGAGCCGGGCGCCGTCCCGGAGTCCGTCGAGGACGTGGAACCCGAGGACGATGTCGCCGACGAGAGCGTCGAGGACCGGGTGCGCCGTCTCGAGGAGGAGGGCGACATCGCCGCCGACTACCTCGAGGAGCTGCTCGACATCGCCGATCTCGACGGCGACATCGACATCGACGTCGACGGCGATCGGGCCTCGGTCGAGATCCGCGGCGCCGCCCGGCTCGGCACGCTCAACGAGCCCAAGGGCGAGCTCATGGACGCCCTCCAGGAGCTCGCGCGGCTGGCCGTGCAGACCAGGACCGGCAACCGCTCCCGTCTCATGCTCGACATCGGCGGGTTCCGCGCCGAGCACCGCACGAGCCTCCAGGAGCTCGCCGAGGCAGCCGTGGCGCAGGCGACGGCCGAGGGCCAGCCCGTCCCGCTGCGGCCGATGAACCCGTTCGAGCGCAAGGTCGTCCACGACGTTGCGAAGGCCGCCGGACTGCGCTCGGAGTCGGACGGCGACGGCAAGGGCCGTCACGTCGTCATCTACCCGACGTCCTGACGGCGCCGTGGCAACCCGGCAGTCCACCTCCCCGAGGGGAGGGAGGCGGGAGACGGCGACCGTGCTGTCGGCACTCGCGCCCCTGCCCGTCCCCGAGGACCTGCGGGCCGTGGCCGAGCGCCTGTTCGGCGACCGTCTGGGACTCGTGGAGCGCTTCGCGGGTCTGCTCGCCGGAGCGGGCGTCGAGCGGGGCCTGATCGGTCCGCGCGAGGTCGACCGTCTGTGGGAGCGGCATCTGCTCAACTGCGCCCTGCTGATCGACGCGATCCCCGCCTCGGCGCGCACCCTCGCGGACGTCGGCTCCGGGGCGGGTCTCCCGGGCCTCGTGGTCGCGATCGCGCGCGAGGACCTCGAGATCACCCTGATCGAGACGATGCAGCGCCGCGCGCTCTGGCTCGAGGAGGCGGCCGACGAGCTGGGCGTCGACGTCGAAGTGGTGCGCTCGCGGGCCGAGGAGCTGCCGGACGCCCGCACCTTCGACGTCGTCACGGCGCGTGCCGTCGCGGCCCTCGACAAGCTCGGCGGGTGGACCTTGCCGCTCGTGGCCGACGGCGGCCACCTGCTCGCCATGAAGGGCAGCTCCGCGGCCGATGAGATCGAGGCCGCAGCGGCGACCCTGACCCGTCTCGGAGGCCTCGATCCCCACGTGGTCCTGCTCGGTGAGGGCGAGGTCGCCCCTCCCACTACAGTGGTCACGGTCCGCCGCGCCGACCGCACGCTCGCGGAGCGGGAGCAGGCCGGCCGTTCGCCCAGGAGAGGAGCCCGCCGTGGCCGCACGTCGCACTGACGCCGAACCGGCGTCCTCGGCCCCCCGCAGCTCGGGCGCCGCGCTCGACGACAGCCCCATCATGCGGGCCCTCGCCCAGGACCACGCCCGCCGCCGTGAACTGGAGGGACTCGTGTTCGACGCCCCGGAGCAGACCCGGATCCTGACGGTCGCCAATCAGAAGGGTGGCGTGGGCAAGACCTCCACGACCGTCAACCTCGCCGCCGCACTCGCCATGGGCGGCATGAAGGTGCTCGTCATCGACGTCGACCCCCAGGGCAACGCGTCGACGGCGCTCGGCATCGACCATCACGCCGACGTCGCGAGCATGTACGAGGTGCTCGTCGAATCCCGCCCGATGGACGACGTGGTCCAGTCATGCCCGGACATCGAGAACCTGTGGTGCGCGCCCGCGACGATCGACCTGTCGGGCGCCGAGATCGAGCTCGTCGCCATGGTGGCCCGCGAGAACCGCCTGCGCGGTGCGATCCGCGACTACCTCGCCGGCCGCGAGAGGTCCGGCCAGGAGCGGCTCGACTACGTGCTCGTGGACTGCCCGCCGTCGCTCGGCCTGCTCACCGTGAACGCGCTCGTCGCGGCGCGCGAGGTGCTGATCCCCATCCAGTGCGAGTACTACGCGCTCGAGGGGCTGACGCTCCTGCTCAAGAACATCGATCTGATCAAGGCACACCTGAACCCCGAGCTCGTCGTCTCCACGATCCTGCTGACGATGTACGACGGCCGCACGCGCCTGGCCTCCCAGGTGGCGCAGGACGTTCGGGACCACTTCCCCGAGCAGACGCTCGAGATCACCATCCCCCGATCGGTGCGCATCTCCGAGGCACCGAGCTACGGGCAGACGGTACTCTCGTACGACCCGACCAGCTCCGGTGCACTGGCCTATCGCGCCGCCGCCCGTGAGCTCTCCCTCCGTCCGGCTCTCTGAGCGGGACGGTCGCGAACACCACTGAGGGGGCATCGCCGCTCCCGACCGTGCCGCCGGTCCCCCCGGCGGTCATCTTCAGGCGAAGGACGGACATGACGCAGAAGCGAGGCCTCGGCCGCGGACTCGGTGCCCTGATCCCCGGTGCGGGACCGACCGCGCCCCGGAGCACGGCCGCACCGGCCGCACCGGCAGCGGTCTCCCCGGAGCCCGCCGCGGTCTCGGCGTCCTCCCCGGCCGAGGCCGAGCAGGCGGCCTCGCTGCGCACCCGGAACCATCCGCGGACGAGCCCCGAGCCGGGCGAGTCCGGTGCCGGGAGCCGGCCTGTCGACATGTTCTTCTCGGGCGACCCCGTGGGCGGCGCCGAGCGCCCGGCAAGGGGATCGGGGAACGGGCGCGACGTGGCCGGCGCGATGGCCCGTGCTGCCGCCGAGCGCCGCGCCGCGAAGAAGACCCCCAGCCGATCCACGGCCGCGCAGGGCACGGGCACACAGGACACCGAGAGCGCGGGCGCCACGGGCACGGGCGCCACACGCACGAGCACCAGGAACACGGACGCCACGGGCACGGGCGCCAAGGGAACCAGAACGAAGAACTCCTCAGCCAAGGGATCGGCAGCGAAGAACTCCGCAGCGAAGAGCCCCGCAGCGCCGACCCCGTCCTCGCCTGCTCGGCCAGAGGTGCCCCCGGTTTCCCTCGAGCCGGCGACGCGCGACGAGCTGGCCGCTACGGGGCTCGAGCACACGCCCGCCGGGATCGTGGCCGGCCACCCGACGGAGCCTGGGTCGGAGCCTGTGTCCGCACCGGGGCCCGCCCCAGTACCGGAATCCGCTCCATCACCGGAGCGCGGGCCTGTCCCGACCGTGGAGACCGCTAGGACGGCAGAGACCGCGACCACGGTGGAGACCGCATCCACAGCGGAGGCCGACCGTGCTCCGGCTGTGGAGGTCGAGACCGTCACGCCCACTCCAGCCGCAGCACGGCCCGGACAGGCAGAGGACGCCTCATCCGCCGCGACGGAGGAACCCTCCACCGAGTCGGTGCCCGACACGCCGGGAGCACTCGCACCGGGCGCTGGCGAGGCGGAGGCCATGGCCCCGTCGAAGGCGTCCGCACCGGCATCGCCCGTCTCGACGTCATCGGCGGACGAGACCCAGATGGGCAGCGCCGCGAACGACGAGCCCTCCGCCATGGCCGCCGAGGGAGCGGACACGGAGCTGCTGCCGGTCCCCGGGGCGGAGTTCGCCGAGATCCCGATCCACGAGATCCGCGAGAACCCCCGCAACCCGCGCACGCAGTTCGACGATGATGCGCTCGACGAGCTCGCCTACTCGCTGCGCGAGGTGGGCGTCTTGCAGCCGGTCGTGGTCCGGCCGATCCCCGCGACCGAAGCGGGAGAGTCGTTCGAGCTGGTCATGGGCGAGCGCCGCTGGCGCGCCGCGCGGCGCGCCGGGCTCGCATCGATCCCCGCCATCATCCGGGAGACGAGCGACGACGACCTGCTGCGCGACGCGCTGCTGGAGAACCTCCACCGCTCCCAGCTCAACCCCCTCGAGGAGGCAGCTGCGTACCAGCAGCTGCTCGAGGACTTCGGATGCACGCAGGACGAGCTGGCCGACCGCATCGGTCGCTCCCGGCCCCAGATCTCCAACACCCTGCGGCTCATGAAACTCCCCCCGCTCGTGCAGCGGCGGCTCGCCTCAGGCGCGCTCTCCGCCGGGCACGCACGAGCCCTGCTGTCCCTGGACAACCCCACGCTCATGGAGGAGCTGGCGCAGCGGATCGTGGCCGAAGGCCTCTCGGTCCGCGCGGTCGAGCGGCTCGTCTCCACAGGGGCCGAGCCGGCTCGCACGCGCAGCACTCCCCGCCGCAGCACCTATGACCCGCACGTGGTCGACCTGACCAGCCGGCTCTCGAATCGGCTGGAAGCACCCGTGCGCATCGATGTGGGGAAGCGCAAGGGCCGCATCACGCTCGAGTTCACGAACCTGGACGATCTCGAGCGGCTCATCGAACGCATCGGCCTCGAGGCCGGAGACGACGGCTCGTCGGAGGACTGAGGCTCGCGGGAGCGTGAGACCGGGCGGATGCCGCCCGTTCGGTCGGACGAGCTGTGCCGGGGCCCCCGAGGGCCGTCTACTGTGTCGCTTCACCGGCGATCATCGGCTTCACGAGCTGTTCACCGCGACTCCCTGCCCCCGGCGAGTCCCCCGCTCATCGGCGGGATGGTTCTCGCCTCCCGCCCGGCGCGCGACTGACGATCCGCTCAGCTGATGGAGATCCCGTCTATAACACCGTCATAGACTCGACGAGGGAGCAAGCGAGGAGGATGGCCGGATCGCCCTTCTCGATGTGCAGCTGTTCCTCCCCACGCCAGCGCGTGGGTTGTGGACAGTGGGTCGCTTCGGATCGGTTGGTTGTCCACCGGGTTGCCAACAATGGGGACAGGAGCGACAGCCCAGGAGGCTCCTCGAGCAATTCCGTCGTGCCGTCAGCTTCGATGCCCCGTACTGCCGTCGGGCAGCCGAGGACCTGCGTGCCTCGCACCGGAGAGAGGGGCACGCACGAACGCTCCGCTCTCGCGGGCCGTGGGGCAGTCGTCTGAATGATGGTTGTGCCGCGACTAGCAGGGCGGGGACTGGAGTCGCCCGCTGGGCGTTCCACGTGCAACCCGCGGGGAGGCAGCGCTTGAAGCCGAATATGACGTGCGTTTCACGTGCAACAGGCACGGGAGGGGCATGCCTGCCGCTCGGCCGGCTCCTGGTCCGTGCTTGTGGACCGACGGAACACGCTGGCTATGAGCCCGTGGCTGACTACGCCGGACGAACCTTCGGCGCCGCAGCCTGTCTTACCTTGAGCAGACGTCGCGCGCACCGCGGACAGGGGCGGAGCACGGCCACGGAGCCGGGCCCCGGTCGATGTGGAATGGTCCAGAGATCCCATGAAGCGGAGGCGTTTCACTTCTGATGGAACATCCGCGCGCGTAGCGGGCCGCTGGCACCCCGGCTTTGCTCCTGATCCTCTGCCTGAGCGGTCACATGACCTGCCCGCTTCCCCCTGTGCCGAATGCCCGGATCCGAAGTTCTGACGTGGCCCTCGGCTTCACGTGAAACACGTCCGCATTCGGGTCATCCCCTGGCGCTGTCCCGGTGGGAACAAGCTGGCGCGCTCGGCATCGCCCGCCGAACGTGCAAGACACGCCGCGACAGGGCGGGTGGGTGACGGTCTCCGTTCCACGTGGAACGCGGATAGCATCTCGAAGGCGACACGATGCCCCTGAGGCGTCCCGGAGCCCGGACACTCCGCGAGGCGGAGCCGTTTCATGCATCGCGCTCGGTAGACGCTCCATGCCACCGCCGGGGTCGAGGGTCATCCGCTCGGTCGGGCACTCTATGGGTTTCACGTGAAGCGGTAGGGGGCTGGCGCGAAGTTTCACGTGGAGCGCGGTGGGCCGGAGCCCCAATGCCTGAGCCGCCTCGGTGATTCGACGGGGGCGACGATGGCGGCTTGAGGCCCGTCCGGCTCTTCTTACACACTGCCGCCCTCGCGGTGACCTCGGACGGGCGCATCTTCCACGGCCGATGAGGCCCGAGCGAGGTGGGCCACCGGCGGCTGCACGCTCCGCACGTGCTCCGGATGGAAGTCACCGCCATCGGTTCCGCGCTTCACGTGAAACGTGTCGAGGGTAGTGGGCCCCTTTTCCCAAGGCTGACCTACCGGGACGAGCAGCCCGGCTCGGGCATCGCTCGTTCGCCCGGGAGCAGCGGTCGTGCCCTTCGGTCTTGCGTGGTAAGCGCGTACGTTTCACGTGAAGCGGGCGTGCGACGAGCCGGTTCGATTGTGTAGGGGTCTCGTACGGCGGTTATCGGCGCCCGCATTCAGCCAGCAATTCGCGGCATGCAAGAGCGAATGGAACCCCGGCCTGGCCCGATCGCACGTCGAGATCTCGTGGCACAAGCGCGTTGACGCTCCGCGAAGTCCGCAGGCAGTAAGCCATCGTGTTTCACGTGAATCGAGACGAACGGGCGGTCGGGCACGACCGCCACGCGGCAAAGAGTTCTCGCAAACCTCGGACAGAAACCAAGGGGTGCTCAGATCCACCTGCGGCACGCTGCTCCGGGCGGGCCGCCCCAGAGCGTCGCTGTCACGAGCCGGTCTGGGACGGGGATGTCGTCGACACTGGGTACCCCGTCACAACGAGCCCATCGTGCAAGGGCTTCACGTGAAACGCGTCCAGTGCTCAACGGCGTCGCGAAAAGCGGGGACCGTGCTCCACGTGAAACGTTCGAAAAGCGGCCCGGACCGCGGCGCGGCGCCGCCGCCTCAATCACAGCTGGTGTTGAACCACATACTGCGTGGACGTGTGGACAGCGCTGGGGACAACACGTGTCGGATTGGAGAGCGCTCTGACCGTTGCGCTCACCCGCAAAGGAGGCGAAAAGGCGTGAAACTGCAGGTCACAGCGCCCACGTACGCCAGGATCGGTCGAGGGTTCCGGGCGCTTCAGCGACGGGTGAGAGCCCCTGTGGATGTGAGGTAGCGCCTGTGGAAAGACTGTGGATAACAACTCCGGCTGAGACCCGCAGAGGTATCGTGAGCGCTTCCCGCTGCTGGTCTCAGGGCACGAACAGGTGGCGCTCAACCTCATGCTTTGGTCGTGCGCCGACGAGCCGGCCGCTCTCGACGAAGAGCGACATGCCGGACGGACCGCCCGGAGCTTGCTCGATCGGATCCCCGACCACCTGGGTGTCACGTACGGGATCGGACGCTGAGCGGACCTGTCCTGATGCGTCGGCGAGCGCGCGGAGCTCCAGAGCGATCCAGGTGGGAAGCACGTCGATCCCCCAGGCCTCGATCAGGGCGTCTCTGTCGCACGGCTCTCCGGAGCGGACGGCCAGACCGGATGTCACAGAATCTCCGGCGCCGGTCGCCTCGTCATGCTCAGTTCCCGACGGGGGCTCGAGGACTCCCGCACTGTTCTCATGGGCGGAGTCCCTGCTTCTGCTCGAGCTCGCCAGCAGTTCGCGCCATGCCGGTCCGGCGCCCAGAAGGAGTCCGTCCATGTCCGAGGCCGAGGATGCGCAGCCGGCACCGTCCTGGCCGGTCGCCGCACCAGCGCCGGGCGGTACCGTGCGGGTGACCGTCACCGGGTCCTCGCTCAGGTCCGCCACGACGGTCATGACACTGTCACGATGTCTGCGAGCGAGCTCGCGTGCGAGGGTGGGAGCCGGTCGACACGGCTCACACCAGCGCGCGGTGACCAGCACGACCACGCGCTCGGGCCCGAGGTGGGCATGCCTCTGTGGCACATGTGATGACACTGTCATGACCGGTGGAGGGCACCGAGATCACGGGTGGGACCCGCACCCCGGGCGTTGCTGCATCCCGGGAGGGGCTTCACGCCCGGACGGCCATGTGCTGATCGGCGGCCCGCTCGGCAGCGACCTCGGCGTCCTCGACGGACAGCTCGGCTAGGTACCGCTCCGCGTCCAGTGCCGCCTGGCATCCCGATCCGGCGGCCGTGATCGCCTGCCGGTAGGTGTGGTCGACCACGTCGCCGCACGCGAACACGCCCTCGACCGAGGTGCGCGTCGACCGCCCCTCGCACACGACGTAGCCCTGCTCGTCGAGCGCGATCTGGCCGATGAACAGTGCCGAGCGCGGCACGTGCCCGATGGCCTCGAAGACGGCATCGGTGCGGATCTCGCGCTCCTCACCGCTCACGGAGTCGCGCACCGTCAACGACGTCACGGACTCCTCCCCGCTGATCCGCACGGGCTGACTGTTCCACGCGAACTGCAGCTTGGGATCCGCGGCGGCACGCTTGGCCATGATCTTCGAGGCGCGCAAGGCGTCTCGTCGGTGGACGAGCGTGACGCTCGAGCCGAAGCGGGTCAGGAAGGT
>DAMDHZ010000001.1:15032-15842 GCA_032101665.1 Brachybacterium sp.
CCTCGACCGCGCTGTCGCCGCCGCCGACCACCACGATGTCCTTGTCCTTGAAGAAGAACCCATCGCACGTCGCACACCAGGACACCCCGCGCCCGGAGAACTCCTTCTCGCCCTCGATGCCCAGCTCGCGATAGGCCGAGCCGGTCGCGATGATGATCGTGCGCGAGCGGTACACCGTGCCGTCCTCGAGGGTGACCGCCTTGATCGGTCCGTCCAGCTGCACCTCGGTCGCGTCCTCGAAGAGGATCTGGGCACCGAAGCGCTCGGCCTGCTCCTGCATCTGCGCCATGAGCTCCGGGCCCATCACGCCCTCGGGGAAGCCCGGGAAGTTCTCGACCTCGGTGGTCGTCATGAGTGCGCCGCCCGCGTCGAGGGATCCCGCGATCACGATCGGCCGCATCTCGGCTCGCGCGGCATACACGGCGGCGGTGTATCCGGCGGGCCCGGAACCCACGATGACGACCTCGTGGACGGTGTCGTCGCCGGCATCGGCCGTCACGGCGGTCGCGGCGGTCGCGGCGCTCGGCGCGCCGAGCAGGCCGGGGACGACGGTGATGGGCTGGATCGGGTCGGTCATGAAGGGTGCCTTCCGGTGGTCGGGGCGAGTGAGCGAGAGGGGTGGACGGCGAAGGTCAGGAGACGGTCGGAGAGAGCATCGTGGAGCCGCTCCACAGAAGGCTCTGGGAGGCGTCTTCTGCGTCCTCGCCGCACGAGGGGAGGACGATCGAGACGTCCACGGCACCGCCCTCGGAGCGGAGTGTGGCGGCGTCCGTGGGAGTGTGCACGATCAGCCAGGAGCGCTGCATCGTC
>DAMDHZ010000001.1:15852-28932 GCA_032101665.1 Brachybacterium sp.
CATCGTCGATCCCCATGCGACCTCCTCCATGATCAGCACCGGCGAGTCGATGCCCTGCTGCGTCAGGCAGCCCGAGACGTCGAACGTCGCAGCGGAGTCCACGTATCCGGTATCGACGAGGTCCTGGACCTCGGGGCCCAGGGTCGACTCGGTGAGAACGGTCAGATTCGAGGAAATGTTCCCGCTCGCCCTGGTGTCGTTGATCGCCCCGCTGCCGCCCACGGTCCCCGGCTGGGTGGTGAGCACGAGCGCCCAGGACAGCAGGAGCCCGATGACGGCGGCGATGGCGAGAGCCGCGACGAGCAGTGGCAGGGGTAGGCCGAGCATCAGGATCGACGTGGCGCGACGGGTCGGCGACGGGGGCCGACGCGAGTGCTTCCCCTCGTGCCGATCGTCAGCCGGGGGGCGCAGTCGTCGTGTGGCCGCTCCCACGCCGAGAACAGCCCGGCGGGAGACGGTGCTCGCGCCACGCGCCGCCCGGCGTGAGACCACGCTGGCACCGCGCACCGTCCGGCGTGAGACCACGCCCGCACCACGGGCTGCTCGCACGGCCGTGCGCCGAGAGGCCGCGCCCAGGTCGCTGCCGTGGACGCGCACGCGACGACCCGAGATCCGCGCGAGGCGACGCCCGTTGCGGGCCAGCCGGCCGCTCACCTCGGCGAGACGCCGGGCGATCCGGTCGAGCTCATCGCGGCGGCTCATTCGACGCGGATCTCGGCGATCTGGGCGACGTTGCGCGAGCCGTCCGACGGCAGCTCGGGAATCCACAGCATGAGGTGCTGGGCCTGTACGGGCTGCTGGGGCGCCAGGCGCACCTCGCCGTCGCCGGCGAACGCTCCGCTCGCGATCGCGTCCCCCATGGACCCGTCGTCATTGACGGCGTGCAGTTCGAGGCTGCCGCCCTGAGCCCGCGCGGTCGTCACCACCACGGCGTTGACCGTCGCGGGCTCGGCGAGGTCGATCCGGACCCCGATGCCGTCCTTCAGGCCGCCGTACGAGGCGGAGGCGTACCGCTTGGACTTCCACACGGTCTCGGGATCGCCGTCGGTGAGGCGATCGGCGTTGTCGGCATGGTCGCCGCTCCCGCTGCTCTCGACGGCGACCGAGGCGATGGCCGGTGGAGCCGCCGGCTGCTCGGGCGTGGGTGGGGGCTCCGTGGTCGCCGCCGGAGAGGCCTCCCCCGAGGGCGCTGCGCTCGAGGTCGCCGCCGCGGTCGTGCCGAAGGGATTGCCCATGCGTTCCCGCAGCCCCGAGGTGATCGAGGTCAGCGCGAGCACGAGCGCGAGGATCACGACGATGATCGCGCCCACCAGGATCCACAGCGATCGGCGCGAACGAGCCGGCGCCTCCTCGGCGTCGATCGCGTACGCCTCGCCGGCGTCGCGGTCCATCGCCACGCCCATCACGCCACGGAACGACGACCGACGAGCATCCTCGCCGGGGACGGCCGCGGCCACGGAGGCGTCGCGGCCGGGGACCACGATCGGTCCGGATCCCGCGCGCGGCAGGCCGCCGGGGACCGAGACGGGCCCGCGCGGCTCCTCCCCGGGCTCGAGGCCCCCGTCGGATCCGAACTCGACGGGTTCCTCCGTCGAGGGGAGGTCGTCGATGGGCGGCTCCGGCGGGGTCGAGGCAGAGACGGGCAGGGCCAAGGAGGCCTCCGCCGCGTCGTCGGCGCTCTCCTCCGTCGCCTCGCCGTCGTCGGACAGCTCGACGATGTCGGGCTCGACCATGACGTCCTCATCCGCGGAGGCCTTGGGCGAGAACGCGAGGGCGGCAGGGAACGCGGTCTGCTCACGACGTTCCGTCAGGTGCAGGTCGTCGACCAGACGCTGGGCATCGGCGGAGCGGGCTCCCACGGCGGCGTCGTCCGCGGCTGCTCCCTCTGCGGCGGCCCCTTCCGCGACCGTCTGCTCCGGGGCTTCGGCTCGTTCGTCCTGCTCCTCGGGGGGCCCGGCGGCGCGTTGCGCGTCGTCGCCTGCTGCCTCATCCGCGGCATCTGCCGTCCCGATCGGCTCGAGGTCGACGGGTTCGAGAGCCGCCGTCTCGGGCCCCGCCGTCTCGTCGTCATCGGCCGGCGTCTGCACGGGTGCTTCCGCCTCTGCCCCGGAGGCCGTCGCCCCGGCACGCGCGGCACCCGCGGCGCCCACGCCCCCGATCAGGGGGAACGACGAGGCGGGACGGAGCGCAGCGCGCGGTGAGACGACCTCGTCGACGGTCGACCGCGCCGCGATCGGCTCCTCCGCCTCGCCGGGGGTGCCCGCCGTCTGCGCGTCACCGTCAGCGCGAGGCGCTTCCGCGTCGGCGGCGTCGTAGGCCTCGAGGGTGACCGGGATCGACTGCCAGGGGCCGAGCTCCGCGATCAGCTCGCGGACGTTCGCGGGAACCGGTGCGTCGCCCGGGTTGAGCACCGCGTCGCACAGCGCGTCGAGATCCTCGGGGATCCGGCGCTCGGCGACCTCGCTCACGCGCGGCACGATCCCGGACTGGTCGCGGCGTGGGCTCTGGCCGGTGACGGCCCGGTAGAGCAGAGCCACGAGCGCGGTCACGTCGCGCTGCGCGGCGGCCGGCCCGGAGGGATCTGCCGTGCCATGGGCCGCGGTCTCCACGCCGACCCCGAGCACCCACACGGAACCCGAGGCGACATCGACGAACACGCGGTTGGAGTCGAGGTGCTGATGGCGCAGACCTCGTCGGCGCGCGGCCTCGAGGCCCGTCGCGGCCTCCCCGATCACCGAGCGCGCGGTCTCCGCGCGCAAGGGGGCGGTCGCGAGCATCGCCGCGAGCGGCGGCGCGGGAGGGAACGGATAGGAGACGGCGGTCAGGGCGGGGGTGCCGTCGTGGTCGTCGAAGACGTCGATGTCGTGGACGGCCAGCAGCCGGGGGTTCTCGACGAGGAAGGCGCGGCGCGCGGCATCGGCCACCTCGAGCGCGCCGCCGCCCTCGACGAGGAACAGGGCACGGCTCTCGCCGTCCACGGCGGAGCGGGCACGGTGCCAGGAGCTTCCCTCGGCAACCTGTCCCAGAGGGATCTCGCCCTCGAGGATCCACCGGGCAGCCAGCGCGTCCTCATGCGGTCGTCGGTTCACGCCTCGTCCTCCGGATCGGTATCACTGCGCCCATGCTACGGAATGCCCACGATCGGCCGGTTCCTGCCGCGCCACACCACCCTCGAGCCTGTTCACGGCAGGCGGCGGCGCAGGCGCTCGGTCACCGTTCCGGTGAGGGCCCGCAGCTCGTCGACCCGCAGCACCCAGGCGAGTGCGACGTAGATGGCGGTCATGATGGCACCCACCACGAGGCCCAGGCCGATCGCCGCGAGCTTGCCGGTCCAGAACAGATCCTGGAGGCCGAGGAAGAGGCCGAGCCCCGCCGCGAGGGAGACGAGGCCCGCGACCAGCAGCTTCACGAGCACGACCGCGCTCTGCGAGGCGGTGTCGGCGCGGGCGCCGAGCGAGCGGATGCGGCGTGACATGAGCCGCAGGCCCAGCATCCAGCCCAGGATGTTGCCGACCGAGCTGACGAGCGCCGCGACCGCGGTCGCCCAGCGCGGGTCCACGTACAGGACGATGGGGACGATCGCGAGGAGCGAGATCACCGTGTTGGGCACCTGCATCCAGAAGGGGGCGCGGGCGTCCTCGTACGCGTAGAAGACGCGCTTGACCAGGTAGGTCGCGGCGAACGGCACGAGCCCCACCATGTACCCCGACAGCACCAGGCCGTTGGCGCGCGAGGCCACGGGACCGGTGCCGCCCGTGATGACCCACATGATGGGTGCCGACAGCGCGATGAACAGGGCCGTGAACAGCACCATGGGCACCGCGAGGGTGCGCGAGGTGCGCGCGTACTGCCGCAGCACGTCGTCATGGCTCCCGCGCGAGGCGCTGCGCGCGATCGACGGGAAGGCCGCCGTCACGAGCGCGACCGCGATGATCCCCTGGGGGATCATGAACGCCATGTAGGTCTGGGAGAGGGTCGACAGGGCCGGGTACATCGATGCGTGGACGGGATCGGAGCGGTCCATGTAGACCTCGGACATGTGACTCGCTCCGCGCGTGGACCAGCGGGTGGCCCAGATCCCGAGCTGCGCGACCCCGAGCATCGCGAGCGTCCACAGGCCGATCCGCGAGAGCTTGCCGAGGCCGAGTCCCCGGAAGCCCCACCGCGGGCGCAGCCGCAGGTCGAGCTTGCGGACGTAGAAGAAGAGGAACACGACCTGGGCGGCCGAGCCGCCGACGTTGGCGGCGGCGAGCGCGATGATCATCGGCATCGTCCAGCCCGCGGGGTCGGAGTTGGTCGTCCCCCACACGAGCATGAAGGCGCACGCGCCGAGGATCCCGACCACGTTGTTCATGACGGGCGCCCACTGGTACGGACCGAAGGACTCGTGGGCGTTCAGGAGCTGACCGCACATCACGTACAGCGCCGAGAAGATGATCTGGGGCATCATCCAGAACCCGAGCTGGATGGCGAGGGACAACGTCGCCCCCCGCAGGGCCCCGCTCGTGACGGTCACGAGCACCGGTACGAGGGCGATGCACGCAGCGGTGAGGATCGCCGAGGCGAGCACCACGAGGGTCATCAGGCGCGACACGTAATCGGAGCCGCGGTCCGCGCGCTCGGTCGCGCGCACGATCGCGGGCACCAGGATCGCGTTGAGGACGCCGCCGCCGATGAAGATCCAGATCGAGTTGGGCAGGAAGTTGGCCGCGTCGACGGCGTTGGCCACCGCGTTGCTGGTGCCGCCGAACAGCATCCCCATCAGCACGTTGCGCACGAAGCCCAGGACCCGCGAGACGATCGAACCGGACGCCATGACGGCGCTCGCGCGTACGAGGCGCGATCGCGAGGAGCCGGGGGGCGCAGGGGACGGCACGTCACCGGGCTCGGCAGGCGCCTGGCCGGGAGTGGGATCGGTCATCGGGCGATCATCATCCGTTCGAGGGCTCGGAGGGACCGGCATCCTGCTCCCGGCCGCGAGGGGCGAGCTCGGAGCGGCCGGTGTGGGCCAGGACGTCGGGGTTCTCGGGGCCGCGCACGGCGGGGGCACGACGGTCGGAGCCATGGCGCCGGGCGCGCAGGACCCCGACGACGACGAGCAGCCCCATGGCGATCACGATCAGCATCGTGGTCCAGTTCTCCCATGCGGGATTCACCGTGAGCGGCATCTCCTCGCTCGGGGTCAGGGCGCGACCGCTCGCATCGGTGAGGCGGACCGACAGGGTGACGTCACCGTTGGCGACCGCCTCGACGTGCACGGGCGCGCTCTCCTGGCCGCGGGCCGGGACGGTCACGGTGGGCAGATCGTCCGAGACGCGCAGGAGGGGCTTGTCGGAGGAGGCCGCGAGGCTCACCGTGACGGCGCTGTCGAGGTTGTTGACGACGGTGACGGGCACGTTGACGTCGCTCGCGACGAGGTTGTAGCCCGACGCCGGAACGATCGTGACCGACCCCGTGAGCGCGTCGACCTGGCCCGAGGCCGTCGACACCCGCTGCTCGAAGGCATCGGCGACGTCGGTGCCGCGCCAGCGCACGGACGTCGCCGAGGCGACGGCGAGATCCACGGCGTCGGTCTGGGCGGGGTCCTGCATGGCCGCGCGCAGGGTGTCCAGCGCGCGGGCCTTCTCCTGCAGCCCCAGCAGGACACCGGGCGCGAGCAGTCCCGGTGCATCGGGCTCGTCGAGCCGGGTGATCGCGCCGTCGGCGCCGCGAGAGGTGGGGTGCACCGCGTCGGCGTGCAGGGTGCCGAGCGCGTAGGCCTGGTCCGACCCCTCCTGCGAGTCCGTCGTCCAGTCCTCGTCGGCCGCGAGAGCCAGCACGTCACCGGTGCGCTCGTGCTGGACCCACGGGGCCTCGCCGAGCGCGTCGAGGGTGCGGCCCATGGCGGCGGCGTCGGCATCCTCGGCGAGCGTCGGGGAGATCACGACGTGACGTGGGGATGCGGTGGGCTCCGAGGCGATCACGGCGGTCTCGGCGAGCATCCGCTGCGTGGTCTGCTCGCCGTCCGAGCCCGCCGTGATCGAGGACAGCTCGTCGGACAGCACCGGATCCGGCGCGAGCACGGGCGTGGTGCTCGCGCCTCTCGCATACGCCCCGATCGACGAGGGGGTGACGATGCCGTCGGGCTCCTCGCGCAACGACGCCGAGGACGTCATCAGGACATCGGCGCCGGTGGCCTGCGCGGCGGTCATCGTGGTGCCGTCGGCCTCGTCGCCCGGCACCTCGACGATCGTGCCCGCCGCGTGGATCCCTGCGGCGGACATCGCCTCCTGCGAGCGCCGCGAGAGCTGCTCGGACAGGTCGGTCGCGCCTGCGGCGTCGAGGGAGACCAGGTCGGCACGCGCGTAGGGGGTGGTCAGGACAGTGCGATCGCCGGCGGCTCCCGCGAGCTCGTCGACCAGGCCCTGCGCGGCCTGGGAACGGGCATAGCGGCCGGTCCCGTCGGCCGTGGGCGAGGGGTCGGCGCCGTCCCCGGTCGGGGACGGGTCCGTCTGCGGGTCATCCGTCCCGGCATCCGCCTCCTCGGCGGGGACGGCGAGGTCGGGCGGGTCGACGAGGGCCGGGTCGAGCAGCCAGTCCACGTCCGAGCGGGTCGCGAGGTCGGCGACGGCGCGCAGGGCACCGTCGGTCACCGAGGCGTCGTACCCGGCGGGATCGAGCGCTGCTGCGCCGGCGTCGTCCGCGCTCACGGGCAGCAGCACGGACTCGGAGATCGCCGCGGTCGTCCCTGCCGGGCGCCACACGGTGAAGGTGCGCAGCGTGGCCAGCTCCTCGCCGTCCGAGGCGAGCGTGAGGGCCAGACGGCGCGCTCCCCACAGATCCGGCGACCGGGAGAAGCCCAGGGAGTCGGCGGCGACCGAGACGGTCACGGTGCGGGACTCGCCCGGCGCGAGGTCGCGGGCGCCCGAGGCCGAGGTGGCGTCCGCGGTTCCCGACATGGTGGGTGTCGTGTCGCGCTGCCAGGAGTTGAGGGTCGAGCGGTCGGTCACGCGGGGCGTCCGGGCCCGCAGCTCGACCACCGGCTCCCGGATCGCGGTCGCGGCACCGTTGGTCACCTGGACCACGGCGGTGAGCGTCGAGCCCGGTGTGAGGGCGGTCGGGTCGACGGACACGAGATCGAGCGCGACTCCGGTCGCGGGAGTCGCGGGAGGCCGCTGCGGCGTCGTGCCGGAGGCGGCCACGGCGGCGATAGACTGCGTCGGCGCGGTGCCCAGGACCATCGCGAGCGCGATGAGCAGCGCCGCCACGAACCCGATCGGTCGCGGCCCGCGGGGGCGCGCGAGCAGGGGCGTGGACGGCATGGGGACACTGTAGACGCGCGCCCCGGAGCCGGAGCAGACAGGAAGCCTTGCCGTGACCCACGCCCCTGACCAGGACCAGACCGCGGCCCGCGAGACGCGCCTCGCCCTCGCCCGCCGGCGTGCCGGGAGCATGTTCGCGGCCCTGCCGGAGCCGCTCCACGTGCTCGGGCGTCTCTTCGAGGAGGCCGGGCACGAGCTCGCCCTCGTCGGCGGTCCCGTCCGCGATGCGGTGCTCGGCCGTTCGAGCGCCGACCTCGACTTCACGACCTCGGCCCGTCCCGACGAGACCGAGAGGATCCTGCGGGCGTGGAGCGGCGGCGGCGCGATCTGGGACATGGGCCGCGACTTCGGGACGCTCGGGGCGGCGCGCGCAGGCATGAAGGTCGAGATCACGACGTACCGCACCGAGTCCTACGATCCCACCAGCCGCAAGCCGCAGGTGGCTTTCGGCGACACCCTGACCGGTGACCTCTCGCGCCGCGACTTCACCGTCAACGCGATGGCCGTGCGGCTGCCCTCCCTGGAGTTCGTCGACCCCTTCGGCGGGCTCGAGGACATCGCCGCGCAGGTGCTGCGCACGCCGGTCGATCCCGTGCAGTCGTTCACGGACGATCCGCTGCGGATGATGCGCGCCGCGCGCTTCGTGTCCCAGCTGGGGTTCGTCGTCGAGGAGAGGACCGCCGCCGCGGCGCGTGCGCTCGCCGACCGGATCGAGATCGTCTCGGCGGAGCGGGTGCGCGACGAGCTCGTCAAGCTGATGCTGGGCGCCCATCCCCATCGCGGGCTCGTCGAGCTCGTCGACCTCTCGCTCGCCGAGCACGTGCTGCCCGAGCTGCCCGCCATGAAGCTCGAGATCGACGAGCACCACCGTCACAAGGACGTGTACGAGCACTCCCTCACGGTGCTCGACCAGGCCATCGCGCTCGAGAGCCCCGCGGGCTCGGGCGGGCCCGTCGAGTCGCCCGACCTGGTGCTGCGCCTGGCAGCACTCCTGCACGACATCGGCAAGCCCGCGACGCGGCGCTACGAGGAGGGCGGGGTCGTCACCTTCCGCTTCCACGAGACGGTCGGCGCCACGATGGCGGCCAAGCGTCTGAAGGCCCTCGCGTTCGACAAGGACACGATCAAGCAGGTGGCTCGGCTGGTCGAGCTGCATCTGCGCTTCCACGGCTACGTCGACGCGGCGTGGACCGACTCGGCCGTGCGCCGCTACGTGACGGACGCCGGCCCGCTCCTGCAGCGCCTGCACCGCCTCACCCGCGCCGACGTCACCACGCGCAACAAGCGCAAGGCCCGGGCCCTCGCGCGCGCCTACGACGATCTCGAGCGGCGGATCGACGAGCTCGCGGCACAGGAGGAGCTCGACCGGATCCGGCCCGACCTCGACGGCAACGCGATCATGCGGATCCTGGACCTGCCGCCCGGCAGGGAGGTGGGAGCCGCCTACCGTCACCTCCTCGAGCTGCGCATGGAGCACGGCCCGCTCGGGCCCGAGCGAGCCGAACAGGAGCTCCGTCGCTGGTGGGAGGCTCGTCAGCACTGAGCGGCCGGCCTCGGGGCGCGGCGTGTGGCGCACGTCGCGCGTGACGTGAAAACCCTGTGAGAGGCGCCGCGCCGACTATCCCCGTCGCCGGTGTCGTCCCATACTGGAGCGCAGTGGCGCCCGCACGCCCGCATGTCCTGGGAACCATGGCGTTCCCGCCGGACAGTCACGTGGGGACGACCGCACCGTCTGCGCGCCGGTCCCCCGACGCGCGGCACCGGCCCTGCTTCCCACGCCCCAGGAGAACTCGTGAGCGACACTCCCCGTTCGCCCAAGCACACCTCGCGCACGTCCCGTTCCGGGTCGTCGGGAGGCTCGGACGGGCGCACGGCCTCCGCGGGGGGCACGGGGCGCCGCGGCTCCTCGACCTGGGTCGGCGGGGACTCCGCGGGCGCATCGACCACGGGCACCTCGAGCGCGGCGGCGACCGGTGCGGCCGGTGCGGACCGCCGAGCCTCCCGTGCCGCCACGAAGAAGACGACCACGGCCCGGCGAGGCGGCTTCTGGGGCGCGACCGCGGCCGCGCTGAACTATCCCCGGCGGGGGCAGACCGGCGCCCGCCGCTGGTTCCCCTCGTTCCGGATCATCCTCGGCGTGGTCGCGCTGTTCGTCGTGCTGGGCGTGGGCGGCGCGGCATGGCTCTACGCCGTCACCGACGTGCCCGAGGAGAGCCAGATCGCGGTCGCGCAGACGTCGCGCGTCTACTTCAGCGACGGCACGACCGAGATGGGCACGTTCAGCGAGGTCAACCGCACCATCCTGCCCAACGACGAGATCCCCCAGAACGTCAAGGACGCCGTCGTGGCGAGCGAGGACTCGACCTTCTACGAGAACCGCGGCGTCTCGCCGCGCGGCATCGTCCGCGCGCTCGTGAACAACGTCAAGGGCGGTGCCCGCCAGGGCGGGTCCACGATCACCCAGCAGTACGTCGAGCGCTACTACACGGGCACCACGACCTCCTACACCGGCAAGGTGAAGGAGATGATCATGGCGCTCAAGATCGACCAGGAGCTGCCCAAGGATGAGATCCTCTCCCGGTACCTCAACACCATCTACTTCGGCCGCGGCGCCTATGGCATCCAGGCCGCCTCGCAGGCCTACTTCGGCAAGGACGCCAAGGACCTCACCGACTCCGAGGCGGCCCTGCTCGTGGCCGTGATCCCTGCCCCCTCGAGCTACGACCCCGCCGTCAACCACGACGAGGCGGTCAAGCGCTGGAAGCGCGTCATCGAGCGCGAGGTCAACGTGACCGAGTCCCTCACGTCCGCCGAGGCCGATGCGATCGAGTTCACCGAGCCGCAGGCCCCCGCGCCCAAGAACAATCTGGGCGGCACCAACGGCTACCTGCTCAAGATGGTCGAGAGCGAGCTCAAGCGCGAGGGCATCCCCGAGGACGAGCTCAGCCAGGGCGGCTTCACGATCGTCTCCTCGATCGACAAGTCGATCCAGGACAACACGGTCGACGCGATCGCGGACCTCCCCTCCGACCGCCCCGCGAACAACCACGTCGGGACCGTGACGATCGACCCCACCACGGGCGCCATCAAGGCCCTGTACGGCGGGGCCGACTACGTGACCCAGGGCCGCAGCGACGCGACCCAGTCCCACATGCAGGGCGGCTCGATCTTCAAGACCTTCACCCTGCTCGCCGCCCTGCAGGACGGCTACAGCCTCAACTCGACGTGGAACGGCAACTCTCCCCAGCAGTTCCCCAACTGGAAGGTGAAGAACTTCAGCGATGTCTCCTACGGGAGCATCACCCTCACCGAGGCCACGACCCATTCGGTCAACACCGCCTACGCGGCGCTGAACCTCGACATGGGGCCCGAGAAGACCCGGCAGATGGCCGTGACCATGGGGCTCCCCGAGGACACGCCCGGGCTCGACGACGCGGATTCGAACGTGCTGGGGACCGCGTCGCCGACCGTCATGAACATGGCGACCGCGTACTCGACGATCGCCGCGCAGGGGGTGCACCGCACGCCGTACATCGTGCAGAAGGTGACGACGTCCGACGGGGCCGTGCGCTACGAGCACCAGGACGACGCCGAGCAGGTGATCGACCGCGACATCGCCATCAACGCGACCGTCGCCCTGCAGGGGCCGCCGTCGTCCTCGGGATCGGCCGACTACGTCGCCGACCATATGAACGGCCGCGAGGTCGCCGGCAAGACCGGCACGTCCGAGAGCTTCAAGTCGGCCTGGTTCGTGGGCTTCACCCCGCAGCTGGTCACGGCGGTCGGGATGTTCCAGCCCTCCGAGGACGGCACGGTCGAGGAGCAGCTCACGCCCTTCGGCGGCGAGAGCGACATCACCGGCGGCACCTTCCCCACCGAGGTCTGGGTGGGCATCATGAAGCCCTCCCTCCAGGACCAGGAGAAGCTCGACTTCCCGAGCGCGGTCTCCTCGAGGTCCCAGAAGAAGGGCACCGCGAGCTCGAGCTCGCGGTCCTCGACCACGCGCAAGCAGACCACCGAGGCGCCGAGCACCACGGCCGAGGCCCCGACCACCGAGGCTCCCACCACGACCGAGGCGCCGACCACGACGACCGAGGCCCCCCAGCAGACGACCACCGAGGCGCCGCGCACCGAGCAGACGACGCAGGCGCCCCAGTCGTCGACCGGCCAGAACGGCAACCAGGGACAGAACGGCAACCAGGGACAGGATCAGGGCCAGAACCAGGGGCAGGGGAGCAACCAGAACGGGCAGGGTCAGACCCAGGACCGCGAGAGTGTGCCGGCCCGCGAGGTCGACGACTGATCCGACAGCGCCTTCGCCTGTGATCCGTCGCGCACGCAGACCCCACGTGTGGTGGGCGGCGCGGAGGACCGATAGGCTGGGTCGGTCCGTGTCCTGACCGGGGCGCCCGTCCCGGTCGGCGCGGAACGCATGAACCCTCCTGCCACGGAAGGACCGTGGCCGCGAAGACCACAGGAGGTGGGTACTCGAACATGCGCAAGTACGAAATGGTCGTGATCCTCGACCCCTCGATCGACGAGCGGACCGTGGGCGGCACCTTCGAGAAGCTGGTGTCGGTCGTCCCCGCCGAGGGCGGCAGTGTCGACAACGTCGACGTCTGGGGCAAGCGGAAGTTCGCCTACGAGATCGACAAGAAGACCGAGGGCGTCTACGTCGTCCTGAACTTCACCGCGAAGCCGGACACCGCCAAGGAGCTGGACCGTCAGCTCGGGCTCAACGAGTCCGTCCTCCGCACCAAGCTGATGCGGGTCGACGCCCGCTGATGTCCCGTGCACCGGGGCACCCCGGTGACCACCGCACCCCCTGATCCATCCGGTCGCGCCGTCGTCATCGACGACCGCGGCCGTCCGCAGTCGCGGAACGACCAGCACCCGAGGAGCACCGCATGGCCGGAGAAACCATCATCACCGTGGTCGGCAACCTCACCGCCGACCCCGAGCTGCGTTTCACGCAGTCCGGAGCCGCGGTCGCGTCGTTCACCGTCGCGTCCACCCCCCGCACGTTCGACCGTCAGGCGAACGAGTGGAAGGACGGCGAGGCGATGTTCCTGCGTTGCTCGATCTGGCGCGACGCCGCGGAGAACGTGGCCGAGTCGCTCGAGAAGGGCACGCGTGTCGTCGTGCAGGGGCGCCTCAAGCAGCGTTCCTTCACCGACCGCGACGGCAACAACCGCACCACCATCGAGCTCGACGTCGACGAGATCGGCCCGTCCTTGCGCTACGCGACGGCCAAGCCGCAGCGGGTCCAGCGTGGCGGAGGCGGCTTCGGCGGCGGCCAGCAGGGCGGCGGCCAGGGCGGCTTCGGCGGCGGTCAGAACCGCGGCGGCTACTCCGGCGGCGGCAACAACTCCGGTGGCGGCAACCAGGGCGGCTACAACGGCGGCGGCCAGGGCGGCTACAACGGCGGCGGCCAGGGCGGCGGCGACGCCGACCCGTGGGCCGGTGGCGGCAATCAGGGCGGATACGACGACCCGCCGTTCTGATCGGCGCTGATCGGGGCCGCGCGGCCCCGATCGACCGGCAGGACGCGGATCGGCGGATCCCCGCTCATCCGTGACGCGCGCGCCGCGTCGCATCTCATCCATTCATCCATCCCGGGTGCATGCCCGGGCTCCACTTCGAACGAAGGAGCACCACGATGGCCAAGCCTGTTCTTCGCAAGCCGAAGAAGAAGCAGAACCCGCTGAAGGCAGCGGGCGTCGAGACCGTCGACTACAAGGACGCGGCTCTGCTGCGCAAGTTCATCTCCGACCGCGGC
>DAMDHZ010000001.1:28942-59485 GCA_032101665.1 Brachybacterium sp.
AAGATCCGTGCGCGCCGCGTCACCGGCGTGTCCGTTCAGGAGCAGCGTCAGATCGCGAAGGCCGTGAAGAACGCCCGCGAGATCGCCCTGCTGCCCTACTCGACCTCCGGTCGCTGATCGAGGAAGGGAAAGGACGTCATATGACCACCAAGCTCATCCTCACCCATGAGGTCACCGGCCTCGGCACCGCGGGCGACGTCGTCGACGTCAAGGACGGCTACGCGCGCAACTACCTGCTGCCGCGCGGCCTCGCCACGCCGTGGACCAAGGGCGGCCAGCGCCAGCTGGACCAGATCCGCTCGGCCCGCTCCAAGCGTGCGATCACCTCGCTCGAGGACGCCCAGGCCCTGCGCGATCTGCTGCAGTCCAAGCCCGTCGTCGTCGCCGAGCGCGCCGGCGAGAGCGGCCGCCTCTTCGGCGCCGTCTCCTCGAAGGACGTCGCCGAGGGCGTGAAGAGCGTCTTCGATCGTGACATCGACCGTCGCGCCGTCGAGTTCGTCGCGCCCGTGCGGTCGCTCGGCGAGCACAAGGCGACCGTGCGCCTGCACGAGGACGTCGTCGCGAACCTGCTCGTCCAGGTCGTCGCCGCGAAGGCCTGATCGGCTGACGCATCTGGCCGTCGCAGTGGCGGCCCGCGAGCACAGCGCCCCGCACCGTGACCCGGTGCGGGGCGCTGCTGCGTTCGGGGGTGGGGCTGGGGGTGCAAGACCGGCGGCCTCTGGACCGTGGCCGGCCTGTCGGTCGAAATCGACTCCCCGCGGTCGGGGTGCACAGATGTGACGCTGAGAGCCGCACCCCTCCAGAATCCGAGGGTTGCGGCTCTCCGTGTCACATCTGTGCTGGGGCGGCTCGGCACGGGTGCCGCCGCCCTCCTGGGTCGCCCTCATGTGGTGGGAACAGGAGCAGACCGCGCCGGGCGGGCGACGCGCGATGCATGCGCAAGGCGATCAGGTCGCGCAGGAACGACTGCGTCCGCTCCCAGTGCACGACGACGTCCTCGAAGCTCAGTCGCACCACGCGATAGCCGAGGAGCACCAGGGCACGGTCGCGTCGGCGATCCTCGTTCTGCGCCTCCCGGCTGCCGTGGTGTGCCCAACTGTCGCACTCGATGATCAGGCACTCGCCCACCCTCATGTCCGTGTAGCCCACGCCCGGGACGTGCCACTGCGGCACAACCGTGACCCCGAGCCTCTCGAGATACCGGCGGACGCGGGACTCGGGCCCCGACATCGCCCTGCTGTCGATCGGGCCGAGCGCCCTGCGAGTCTTGAGAGGGAGCGAGGAGAGGAACGCCTCGAGGGAGGCCCGCTCCAGCAGTCCCCGGTGCGCAACCGACTCGAGCACCATCACGGTCATGTCAGTTTCCTGGCACCGCACAAGATGGGATAGGGCGATCGTCAAGGGCATGATCGGTTCCGTGTCGGGCCACGAGCGCAGAGGGCGATGGTCGACCACGAGTCCTTCCGTTCCGGATGCTGGCGAACGGTGCAGTCGGGCCTCATGGCGAGCGGCGGACGGGACCCTCCAGGCGCCGTGCAGCGCCGCAGCGTCGATGCAGGTGAGCCGAGCCCCTCCTCGCAGGGAAGCGGCGACGCGCGGAGGCGTCCGGGCGGTGCCGAGCCACTCGCGTCCGAGCCGGATGAGCTCGCCGGATCGGATCATCGTGTCGATCTGGCCGCGTGTATAGCCCTCCCGCAAGAGCTCCGTGCGGCGTCCGACGTGAAGGGTGCGGGACAGAGCGCTCATGCGCTGAGAGTGCCTGGTGTGGGACGAGGTCGGCGGGTTTCCCCGGGGTGAGGTGGGCGTCCCGGACGTGGGGAGGGGATGCGCACGGCCGCGGGCGCCCGGGGGAGACGGTCTTGACGCCTCCGGCGCCGCCCGTACCCAGCACAGTTGTGACGCTGAGAGCCGCAGCCCTCGAGAATCGGAGGGCTGCGGCTCTCAGCGTCACATCCGTGCGGCCCGACGCGCGGTGCGGTGCCGCGCGGGCATCGCACCGGAGGGATCAGATCTCGTCGCCCTCGGCGATCGCCTCGGCCTCGTCCTGTGCGGACAGGTGCGGTCGGGTGACGCGCGCCAGGTGCTTGTGGCCGATGCCCAGCATCACGACGCTCAGGAGCAGGGCGACCACTGCGCACAGGTACGGGGAGGCCGCGCCGAGGGCTGCGGCGATCGGACCCGCGACCGCGGAGGACACGGCGCCACCGAAGAAGCGCACGCCCGAGTAGGCCGAGCTCGCGACGGAACGGGGCAGGTCGGTGGCCTCCATGACCGTCTCGGTCAGGGCCGTGTTCATGATGCCCTGGAGCAGGCCGCCGATGACGATCAGCACGATCATCCCGACCAGCGAGGTGTGGAACACGGCGAGCAGCGCCATCACCACGGCGAGGCCGACGAGCGTGATCACGAGCGTGCGGACCAGGCCGAACGCGCGGGTCAGGAGCGGAGCGCCGAACACGGACGTGATGGCGAGTCCCACGCCCCAGCCGAAGAACACACCGCCGATGCCCATCGACCCGAGCTCACCGCCCCGGGCGGCAGCCGCCGCCTCGAGCGGGAAGGGCGAGTAGGCCAGCATCGCGAAGAACGCGAAGTTGTAGAACACCGCGGTGAGCGCGAGGGTGCGCAGGGCCGGGTTGCCCAGTCCCCGGATCGCGGCCCACGGGGAGATGCGCGCCGGCTTCTCGGCGGGCTTGTTGAGCATGGTCACGATGGCGATGAAGCCGCAGGCCATGAGCACCGCGGTGCCCGCGAAGGGTGCACGCCAGGACCACGAGCCGAGGATGCCGCCGAGCAGCGGGCCGAAGGCCATGCCGATGCCGAGCGCGGTCTCGTACAGCATGATCGCGCCGCGCGAGGTGCCGGCGGCCGCGCCGACGATCGCCGCGAGGGCGGTCGAGATGAACAGCGCGTTGCCCAGGCCCCATCCGCCGCGCAGCCCGATGATCTCGGTCGCCGAGGTGCCGGCGGCGGCGAGACCCGCGAACAGGACGATCAGCGCGAGCCCGATGAGCAGGGTGGTGCGGGTCCCGAGGCGGGAGCCGATCCAGCTCGTGAAGAACATGGCGATCGCCGTGATGAACAGGTAGCTCGTGAACAGCAGCATCGCCTGGGTGTGCGAGGCGCCGAGCTCGTTGCTGATGGCCGGGAGGATGGGGTCCACGAGGCCGATGCCCATGAAGGACACGGTGGCCGCGAAGGCGATGGCCCAGACGGCCTTGGGCTGATGGAAGGCGTCGGCCAGGCCGGGTCGGCCCTGCTCCGGGGCGGGCGCCCGGGTGGGCGCAGGAGCGGTCGTGCTCGTCACGTTGCTCTCTCTTTCGGTGAGGTGATGCGGGGGCGGGTCGGGAACCGGCGTCCGGGGGCGGACCGGCCGGAGGTCAGCGGTGCGGGGCGGGAGCGCCCTCGCGGGCGGTCGGGACGCGGTGGGCGAGGTCACCGAACGGGAGCGGCTCGGTGCCGCCGGCGATGTCGGCGGTCGCGAGGATGCCGTACAGGATCTCGGCCGTGCGTCGGAGGGCTCCGCGGTCGTCGTCGTCGAGGTCCGCCAGCAGGACCTCGACGGTCGCGCTCAGGCGGCGGCGCCACTCGCGCAGCTGGTCGGCGCCGCGCTCGGTGAGGCGCACGAGGGAGGAGCGTGAGTCCGACGGGTCGGTGCGGCGCTCGACGAGCCCCGCCTCCTCGAGGCGCTGCACGGCGGTCGTCGCGCTCGGGCGCGTCACCTGCTCGAGGGTCGCGATCTCGCTGATGCGCAGCTCGCCGCGCTGGTCGAGCGCGGCCGCGATCCGCCATGTCACGGACGAGACGCCGACATCGGCGCCGCGGATGGCGAGGCGGGCGAAGCGGCTGCACGCGAGGGTGAGCTCGAGCGGGAGCTGGTCGATCACGGGCCGATCGTCGGCAGTCTCCGGAGCGGAGGCGGAAGGAGTGGACACGTCGTCCGAATATAGTTAATGGACCTAACTACGGCAAGCGCGTGTGGCCCAGCGGACACTCAGAAATCGTCCTTGCGTCCAGCGGCCACCCAGGAAGCAGCGCTCACGCGTGCCCCGGAGGCGGGCATGCCCGTCGGGTACGGCCGTGACGTCATAGGCTTCGCCGATGAGCAGCGCCCCTCCCTCCTCCCCGTCCCGCTCCGGCCGCCGCGCCTCCCGCGACGGCCACCAGCACCTGGCCCGCTCCCTCGGACACGGCCAGATGGCCATGATCGCAATGGGCTCCGCGCTCGGCACGGGACTTTTCCTCGGCTCCGGCTCCGCGATCGGCGTGGCCGGTCCCGCCGCCATCGTGAGCTTCGCGATCGGTTCCCTCATCGCCGCCTGCATCGCCCTGTGCATGGGGGAGATGGCCTCGCGCCACCCCGTGCGCGGCGGCTTCGGGACCCTCGCCGCCTACTTCCTCTCCCCGTTCTGGGGCTATCTCTCGCGGTGGCTGTACTGGATCGTGACCGTGGCCGTGACGGGCACCGAGCTGGTCGCGTGCGCCTCCTATCTGCAGTACTGGTCACCGGCGAGGACCGATGGCAGTCCCGTCGTGCCCCTGTGGGCGGGGATCGTGCTGTTCGCCGCGATCATCCTGGTCGTCAACATCATGAGCGTGGGCTCCTTCGGCGCGATCGAGTTCGTGCTCTCGAGCATCAAGGTGATCGCCGTGCTCGTGTTCATCCTGGTGGGAGTGTTCCTCGTCGTCTTCGGGCTGCCGAGCGCACCGGCGCCCGGGTTGTCGAACCTCGTGGCGGACGGCGGCTTCGCCCCGAACGGCTGGGGCGCCGTGTGGCTCGCGATGGCGATCGTGATGTTCAGCTTCGGCGGCATCGAGCTGCTCTCGGTGACCGCGGCCGAGGCCAAGGACCCGGCGGTCTCGATCCGCACCGCGGCCCGCACCACCGTCATCCGCCTCGCGTTCTTCTACGTCCTGTCGATCGGCGTGGTCGTGGCCCTCGTGCCGTGGCGGGACGCCGCCGGGACCGGCGACGCGGTGGCGACCAGCCCGTTCGTGATGGTCTTCGACCGCATCGGGGTGCCGGGCGCGGGGCACGTGACCAATCTGCTCGTGCTGATCGCGGCGCTCTCGGCCGCCAACGCCAACCTCTACGCGGGCAGTCGGATGCTGCAGTCCCTCGCCTCCGACGGCCTCGGCCCGCGCGGGCTGCGCGTGCTCTCGCGCCGTCGTGTGCCCGTGCGCGCCATCGCCGTGAGCTCCGTCGGCATCGTCGCGGCGGCCGTGCTCGCCTTCACCGGGGTCGCGGGCGTCTTCGGCTACATGATGAGCCTCGTGGTGTTCTCGGTGCTGCTCGTGTGGGGCCTGATCCTCGTCACCTATCTCGCCTACCACCGCACCCGCGACGGCCAGGAGACGTTCCACGCGCCCGGCGGGGTGGTCACCGCCGTGATCGGGCTGATCGGCGTCGTCGGGGTGTTCGCGACCGTCGCCGTGGTCCGCGACATGCAGCTCGCGGCGCTCGTCGGCGTGCCCGCCGTGATCGTCGCGACCGTGCTGTATGTGCTCGTCGGGCGCCACCGTCGCAGCGTCGAGGCGATCGAGGAGGCCTTCGCCGAGGCGGACGAACTTCGCGAACGGGACGTCTGAACGTCCGGTTCGGGACGGATGTCCACACTGGGGACGCGAGTACCGGATACTCCCGGTACTGTGTCGTGCGCGGCACGCGCGGAGAGGCCGGGACGGTGTCCGGTCGACCTCTCGCCCGCCTGTGCGGCGCGACCGGTCGGAACCGGCCGGGATCTGTCGGACGGGGGAAGGGACCGCGATGCGCGGAAGAGGCCGCAGTGCTCTCGCCCGACGCGTCCGTGCGCGTTCCGTGCCCGCCGCTCCGCGCCTCTCTGGCTCGCGGCGCACGCTCGTCGCGCTCGCGGGGGCCATGGTCCTGTCGCTCGCGGCCTGTGACGGCGGCTCGCGCGCCGACGGCGGCGCCTCCGACTCCGGTACGGCGGTCGAGTCCCGAGCCGGCTCGACCATGAGCACGGCGGCTCCGTCCTCGGCGCTGCCGACGGTCGCTCTCGTCTCCCCCCTTCCGGCCAATACGGCCTTCGACGCCTCGGGTTCCACGGTCACGCAGGCCGGGTTGGTCACGATCCTGTCCGAGCAGCTGACCGATGCCGGCGGCGGGACGGTCCAGACCGTGGTGTGCTCGGGCGGGCTCAGCCTCACGGCCGGCCCCGGCGCCACGTGCACCGTGACCCTCGAGGGGTCGTCCTCGGGTGACCAGACCTGGCAGGCGTACGCGGCGCACGGCTCCGACGGGAGCCCCGCGATCCTGCTGCTCCAGGGTCAGCCCCTGTCCCAGGAGTTCTCGGGCGTGCTCGTGGAGAAGGGCACCGCGATCGTCGCCGACGGGATCGACCCGACGTACGGCTCGTCGGGCGGCGTGGGCGCGGAGCAGCTGCGCCAGGACGCCCAGGTCGTGCTGCGCGACGGGCAGTCACCGGTCGAGCTCTCGGGATGCGAGGGCACCCTCGCATTCACGGCCCTCGAACCCGTGGAGTGCCAGGGCAGCGCTGGTGGTGCACCGGTGCAGGCGATCGTGCTGCCGGGCTCGTTCCTCTCGGAGGACCAGGGGCTCGTCATCGTGACCCGCCCAGCTTCCTGACGCGATGTGCGCTAAAGCACGCGCCGCTGGGTTGGGCCTGCGGCGATGCTGTGGGTACAGTGAGGGAACCTTCGGCCTCGGTGTGCTGGACACCCGGTGTCGAAGACACGCGCGAGTGGCGGAATAGGCAGACGCGCACGGTTCAGGTCCGTGTGCCCGAAAGGGCGTGGGGGTTCAACTCCCCCCTCGCGCACGTGTGTCCTGAGTCGCGGCATCCTTGACAGAGGATGTCGCGACTCAGGTTTTCTGTGGGGGTTCGCTGCGGGGGGTTTGCGGGCCACCCCCTCCCGTTCGGTGTGTGCCCGACCGACGTTCTGTCCCGCTGTCTGCGCATGCCTACCATGAGGCATGACCACGCGCGTGCACTCCTTGGCGACGGCGCTGCCGCCGACCACGATCAGCCAGGCCCATGCGGCCACGCTCTTCGCCCGTCAGCCGGCGATGACCCGGCTCGGCTCCCGCCTGGTCCGCTCCGCGTTCTCGGGCGCCGGCGTGCGCACCCGCCGCACGGTGCTGCGTGAGCTCGGCGACCACGCGGAGACCGCGGGCGACGGCTTCCTCGATCCCGCCACCGGCGACCTCGCCACCCCGAGCACCGCGGCCCGCAACGCGATCTATACGCGGGAGGCGTCGCAGCTGTTCGTCGAGGCGGCCCGTGCCGCCCTCGAGCGCGCGCCGCACCTCGCTGCCGAGCAGGTCACGCACGTCGTGACCGTCTCGTGCACGGGCTTCTTCGCCCCCGGTCCCGACGTGCGCATCGCCAAGGACCTCGACCTGCCCCCCGACGTGGCGCGTGTGCACCTCGGATTCATGGGGTGCAACGCCGCCTTCGGAGCCCTCCGCACCGCCGCCGCCTATTGTGCCGCCGACCCGGGCGCCGTCGTGCTGGTCGTCTGCGCCGAGCTGTGCACGCTGCACCTGCACGTGCGTAATGACCCGGACACTGTCATGGGCAATGCGCTGTTCGCCGATGGCGCCGCGGGCGTGATCCTCAGCGCACGCCCCGGCCCCGCCGATGCATCGCTTCCCGAGCTGGTGGATCAGCAGACCACGCTCGCCCCGGCGGGGGAGCGCGAGCTGGCCTGGGACATCGGTGACGAGGGCTTCGAGATGGTCCTGGGCACCTATGTCCCGCGGATCATCGACGACCACGTGACGGATGCGCTCGCTCCGCTGCTCGCCCGGTCGGGGCTGACGGCCGCGGACGTGCCGCACTGGGCGGTCCACCCCGGCGGCCGCAGCATCCTCGACCGTGTCGAGACCCGGTTGGGGCTGACCGCTCAGCAGATGGCACCGTCGCGGGAGGTCCTGGCCGAGGTGGGCAACATCAGCAGCGTCACCATCCTGTTCGTGCTCGCGAGGCTCTTCGAGGCGGGGGTGGGCGGAACGGTGTGCGCGATGGCGTTCGGACCTGGCCTCAGCATCGAGAGCGCGCTGCTGCACGTGCCCGAACCGCGTTGAGCGCCCCGCGATGAGGGGCCTCCTGCACGACCCGCTGCTGCGGCGGCGCAGCAGCGGCGAGCCCGAGCTGATGGACGATCCAGACTGCGACCCGGTGGCGCTGCGACGCACGTATCAGCTGTTCGCCCTGATCAACCCGCTCGTCTCCGGATGGAACGGTGTCTACGCGCGTGATCTGCGACCCGTCCTGCGGGAGGCCGTGCGCGATCGCGGCCGCGCGACGCTGCTCGACATCGGGAGCGGCGGCGGGGACGTCGCCCGCGCTCTTGCCCACCGCGCAGCCCGGGACCACCTGCCGATCCGGGTCGTCGCGATCGATCCCGATCCGCGCGCCCACGCGTACGCCCGGACGCAGCCGTACCGGTCGGCGCGACACCGCCACGACCATGGCGAGGTGTCCTATCTCTGCGTGAGCAGCGGTGAGCTGGCGGCACGGGGACAGCGGTTCGATGTGGTCGTCTCCAACCATGTGCTCCACCATCTGGACGACACCGCGGTCCGCGACCTGCTCGCGGACTCGCAGACGCTGTGCGCGGGCATCGCGGTGCACAACGACCTGCGGCGCAGCCGACTCGCCTGGATCGCGTGGTGGGTGGCCACGCTGCCGATCGCGCGGATGCGCTCCTTCGTCCGGTTCGACGGTCTGCTGTCGATCCGGCGGGCGCGCACCGTCCCGGAATGGGATGCTCTCATCCCGACCGCATGGACGGCGCGGCGTCACGGAATGTTCCGGGCCCTGTTGCTGCGCCGCTTCTGAGGTGGGGGAGGCGGGCCGAGACGGCGCCCGGTCAGGCCGCTCCCGGACGGGAGTCGTCGTCCCAGCCGTTCTGGGGCCGGTCGCAGGTCTCGCGGAAGACGAACTGGGAGGGGAGCCGGCGCTCCCGGCTCGACCAGTCGATCGCAGGGCGATGCTGCTTCTCGGGAAGGTAGCCGAGGCGGTAGACCGCCATCAGCTCGAGGTCATCGGGCACGTGGAGCAGCCGCACGATCCGCTCCCAGTTCTCCGGGGCCTCCATCGGGAACGAGACGAACTGGATGCCCATGCCGAGCTCGGTCGTGGTCAGCCACAGGTTCTCCATGGCGGCGCCCATGCTGAACACCGAGTAGAAGCCGGAGAGTTCCCCGGGCCGGTGCTCGCCGCGCTCGAGCATGACGCCGATGAGCAGGGGGGAACCGGCGACGAGCTTGCGGTTCTCCTCTCCGAGCTTCCGCGGCACGCGAAGCCGGTTCATGAGCTGCTGTCCCGAGGGCGTGAACACCTTGGAGGTGAAGGGGCGCAGGGGGGCCGGCAGGCGGTCGAACAGCATCCCGCTACGGGCGATGTCCATCTCCTCCCGGCTGAACCGGAAGTACTTGCGGTAGCGATGGAAGAACGTCCCCTCGCTCATCACCTGGGTCATGCTCTCGCCGCTGATGGCGGCGATCTGCTCGATGGTGTCGCGGTCCTCGACGAGCACGAACCGCCACGGCTGGCTGTTGAACTGGGACGGTGCCGCCGCGGCGGCACGGATCAGCAGCTGCTGATGCTCCGCGCTGACGGGATCGGGGCGAAACGGCCCGTTGGTGGTGCGACGGTTGAAGACGGCGTCGAGGAACTCCATGGTCACTTCCGAGAGAGGACGAGGGCGGTCGCATAGAACGGCGCGGCGAGAACGGCGTTGCGGGCATGACGACCGAGCGGCCGGGCGCCGTCGCGCTGCAGCAGGACGAGCGGGAGGATGGACGGCGCGAGGGCAAGGGCCGCCCGCTCCCCGCGGACGGCGCCGAGGAGGAGGGACGACGCGGTCATGGAGACCGTGAGGATGTACAAACCGTGGTGGATCCAGCGCACGTTCGACGTGTCCACCCTGCCGGTCGCCACCGACAGACCGAGCCCGACATTGGCGGCGTAGGCGGCGACGGCAGCGGTGACCGAGGTGCGTACAGGATCCATGACCACTCCAGACCGGCGTCGGCGGCGATGCGCGCTGATCACTGCATCGTGTCACACGAGCCGAGGCGCGGTCCCGGCACCGCACGACGGGGTCCGCGCCCGGATATGGAGCGGCCCCCGGCCCGGAGTTGTGAACTCCAGGTCAGGGGCCGCTCCGGTGCCGGGCCTCCACCGGGTTGCCCGCGGTGCTCACCGGTTCCCGGGGCCATCCGGCCCCGGGAACCGTCAGAGCGTCTGGTCAGCGTCGCCGAGAATCGTCCTGGTCGACGTCGATCTCTTCCTTGCGCAGATCCGCGCTGACGGTCTCGCTGTCCTGCACGGTGCGCTTGCCGACGTTCACCTTCTCGGTGGCGACGGTCTCCTTGTCGACGACGGGACGCTCCTCCTTGAGGGTGACGACCTCGTCCTCGTCCGTGGCCTCGCCGATCGATCCGGCGGAGCGCGCCTCGGCCGAGTTCGGGTCGATCGCCTCGCGCTCGACCACGAGTTCCTCCCGGCGAACCGGGACCTCGATGTTCTCGTTCTCGGTCCGGACGCGCTTGCGCAGGCGAGCCCGACCGGCCTCCTGCTGCTGGGTGTCCACCCGCAGGCGCTCCTCGTGGGCGACCATCGTCTCCTCACCGTCGACGTCGGCGCGCGCGTCGCGTCGGCCGCGCTCATCGATGCCCGCCTGACCGCGGGCGCTCGTGCGCTCGTCGTCAGTCCGACCACGCTCAGCGTCCGTGCCGCGACCGGCGGCCGGGCCGCCGCGCTCACCGGAGGACGTGGCGTCCGCGTAGTAGCGGAACAGCTCGGTCTCCTCCTGGGGCGTGATCTCCGCATCCGCCTCGATGCTGGGGGCGCCCTTGATGAAGTCCTTCGAGAACGGCACGGTGAGATCACCGTCGGCCGGACGCGCGGCATCGACCGGGATGAACGTCTCCCGCGTGCCGAAAAGCCCCATGTTGACGGTCACGAACGTGGGCCGACCCGTCTCGTTGTCGAGATAGACCTGCCCGACGGTTCCGATCTTCTTGTTCTCGTTGTCGTACACGGTGGCGTTCTCGAGCGCCCGGAAATCCTTCTGGTCGTCGACCATGTGATGTCTCCCGTCCTAGCTCATGGCCGCCCGCGGACCGGGCGGCGTACCTCCCGATGTCTTCGGGTCCGATTCACCGTAACGTGGTCGACTTACGAAGTAAACAGGCCCCACGGACGTACCGGGCGGCCGGCACCGCTGCTGCGTGAACGGATGGTCGTCCCGGGTGCATACCGGCAGGTCGAGCCCCTTCACGGCTCGGCCATACGATGTAAGGATGGCGGCGACCGTGTGGCGCCCTCCGAGCGTCGGGGCAGCGTCTCCGCCGTCCGCGACCAGCCTCTCATCTCGGCCTGGTCGCAGGTCCAGCGATCGCCAGCCTCGCCGGTTCGGGACCGCCCGTGCCGATCGAGAGAAAGAGAGATCCATGAGCCATCCAGCACCATCATCCCAGCCATCACCCGCTGAGCTGATCACCCGGCTGTCCGAGCAGACGTCGCGCCTCGTGCGCGACGAGCTCAAGCTCGCCCGGGCGGAGATGACCGCCTCCGCCAAGCAGGGCGGTATCGGCGCCGGTCTGCTCGGAGCCGGCGGCATCCTCGCCGCCTACGGCTTCGCCGCCCTCATCGCCACCGCGATCATCGCGCTCGCCCTCGTGCTCCCGGCCTGGGCCTCGGCCCTTATCGTCACGGTCTTGCTGTTCGTCGCGGCGGGCATCGCGGCGCTCGTGGGGAAGAAGAAGGTGCAGGACCTCTCGCTCACGCCCGAGCGCACGATCGAGAGCGTCAACGAGGACATCGCCGAGGTGAAAGGACGGACCCATCATGAGCACGCCTGATCCCCAGAAGCCCGCCTCCGAGCCCGATGGCGATGCCACGCCGGAGCAGATCGAGGCCGACATCTCCCGGACGCGTGAGGAGCTCGGCGAGACCGTCGAGCAGCTGACCTCCGCCCTGGATGTGAAGTCGCAGGCCAAGCAGCAGGTCGCTCAGGCCAAGGATCGCGCCCGGCAGCAGGTCGACGAGGCCAAGGGTCGTGCGACGGAGCAGCTCGGCCGCACCCGTGATCTCGCGTCCGAGGGCTTCACGACCGCGCGCGATGCCGTGACCGATGACCGGGGCCACCTCAACCGCAACGGCTGGATCGCTGCCTCCGCCCTCGGGGCCGGCGTGGCCCTCGGCCTCTACCTGATCGTCCGCGCGGCCCGTCGCTGACCGCACGTCGAGAGAAAGGCACACACATGCCCACCAACGAGTCCACCAGCACCCCTGCGAAGATCCTCTACCGCCCTATCGGGATGGTCGGAAGCGTCGTGGCAGGAGCCGTGGCCGGCGCCGTCTTCAAGCAGGTGTGGAAGCTCGTGACGCCGAAGTCCACGAGCGACGACGCTCCCAAGGCGCTCGAGTCGGAGTTCGGTCTGAAGGAGGTGCTCGCCGCCTCTGCGATCCAGGGTGCGATCTTCGCGGTCGTCAAGGCGCTCGTCGATCGCGGCGGTGCGCGCGGCTTCCAACGCGTGTTCGGGGAATGGCCCGGCAACTGACCGGTCCTGGCCGCCTGCACGACGAACGCCTCCGAGCCCAGCAGGCTCGGAGGCGTTCGTCGTGCAAGAGGGTCCGCGAGGACGGCTCGCTCTGAAGGCCTATTCGTCCTCCGCGGCCCGGCTCTCGTCCTCGGTCTCCTGGCTGCGGCCCGCGGTCTCCCGCAGGGCGCGGGCACGCTCGACGTCCTCGGCGTACTTCCGCTCGCGCTTGTCGCTGGCCTTGGTGTCACGCGCCGGCAATTGCAGCGTCTCCTCGGCGGGCATCCCCGCCTGCAGCTCCCGGCCCCGCTCGATCTCGCTGTCCACCTCCGCGCCGAACAGCAGGATCGCGTTGATGATGTAGATCCACAGCAGCAGGACGATCACGCCCGCGAGAGCGCCGTAGGTCTTGTTGTAGTTGCCGAAGTTGGAGACGTAGAAGAAGAACCCGAGGCTCGCGAGCACCGCGACGACGATCGCGATCACGGCGCCCATGCTGATCCACCGGAACCGCGGCTGCCGGACGTTGGGCGTGGCGTAGTAGAGCAGCGCGACCACGAACACCACGATCCCCGCGAGCAGCACCCACTTCGCGACATTCCACACCGCGACGGCCGTCGACCCGAGACCGATCGCGCCGCCGACGGCCTGGGCCACGGGCCCGGAGAGGACCATGACCGTCAGACCCACCGCGACCAGCACGAGGATCAGAGCCGTCAGCAGGTACATCTGCACGGTGAGCTTGACGGCGCCGCGGCCCTCCGGGACGTCGTGGATCCGGTTCATGGCTCGGCCGAAGGCCTTGATGTAACCCGAGGCGGACCAGAGCGCCACGAGCAGGCCGATGACCAGGCCGATTCCCGGCGCGGGCGCGGTCAGCACCGACTCGAGCGCGGGGCCGACGGATGTCCACGTGTCGGCGGGGACCACCTCCTGGGCCTGGTCGAGGATCGACGTCACCGACGACTCGTTCTGGCCGAACAGGCTGACGATCGACACGAGCGCGACGAGTGCGGGGAACATCGACAGCACGGTGCGGTACGTGAGTCCCGACGCCAGATCGGTGCACCCGTCCGCGGAGAACTCCCGGACGGTCGTGCGGAGCACGTACCGCCAGGAGGGAAGCGTGATCTCGGTGGGGCTGTCCGGCTTGCGGTCATCCTCGGGGTCGGGGGCGTCGGCCGGATCGTCCGGTCGACGGCTGGTGTGCGGCGACATCGCCCATCCTCTCGTTGAAGCGCTTACGTCGTAAGGCTAACAATGTAGGCTCCGCGACGGGTGGCATCCCGACGCCGAGGGTTGGACACTGGCCTCATGGACAGCACGGCAGACGGCGCAGGACCCCGCAAGAGCGGTCGAGGCCTCGACCGCCACATCGTCATCGAGACCGCACTGCGGACGATCGACCGGGACGGCCCGCGATCGCTCACGATGCGCGGCCTCGGGCAGGAGCTGGGCGTGGAGGCGATGTCGCTGTACCGCTATGTGACCGGTCGCGAGGACCTCCTCGAGGGCGTCGTCGTGGATCTGCTCGAAGGCGTCACGACCGAGATCGAGCAGGGCCGCCCGACGAGCTGGCAGCAGTACATGCAGAACCTCGCCCACATGGTGCGCGACCTCGCGGTCGAGCACCCCCTCGCCTTCCCTCTCATCGCGACCCGCCACCCGGCTGCCCCGTGGCTGCGGCCGCCGCTGCGCAGCCTCGAGATCGTCGAGAACTTCCTGACCACGCTCGGCGGGTTCGGTTTCACCGACGAGCAGAAGGTCGGTGCCTATCGCTCCTTCACGAGCTTCCTGCTGGGGCATCTGCTGCTCGAGGCCGCGGCCCGTGGCGACGGGGTGTCGTCCCCGGAGGAGCCGCTCGACGAGGGTGACGCGGACGTGCCCAACAGTGACGGGCGCGTCGAGCTCGCGTCCGACAGCGAGGTGCTGCGGCTGCGGACCCAGCTGAGCGAGAACCGCGGTGCCGAGGAGTTCGAGCTGTCCCTCGAGTCCCTGCTCGATCGCATCGAGCTCGAGATCTCCCAGTAGGCGTAGCCTCGGAGCCATGACGCCCCTCATCTCCCCCCTCGTCGCCTTCTACGGCGCGGGCCTGCTCGTGGTCGTCGCGGTGATCGTGCTCGCCATGATCCTCGGCCGCCGTGCGAACCGTCGCGAGGGCTACACCTCGGCGCGCGAGCGCACCCTCGAGGCCCGGCACCGCCGCGAGCGGATGGATGCCGAGGACGTCGACGCCGGGATCCACGCGAGCGCGAAGCACGGCGGTTTCGCCCCCTGAACCGGACCTCCTGTGCGCAGACGGCCCCGGCCACCCGAGAGGGGGCCGGGGCCGTCTGCGCGAGGCGCGCCTCGGGGGTCAGGCCTGCACGCTCATGCGACGCCGTGCGTTGCGAGCGAGCTCGCCGAGCGCACCGCCGAACAGGACGACGAGCGCGACGAGCGACAGCACGACCAGGGTGATGCCGACGACGACGTCGTTGGTGGTGCCGGCCGCCCAGTCGGACGTGCGGGCCTGGTAGCCCACGAGGAACGGCGCGACGGTCATCCACAGCCCCGACAGGGTCAGCAGGGTCAGGACGCCCATGCCGACCGTGTCGAACATGTTGAGCGGCTGCGGTACAGCCGGGACGGGAGCGGTGGTGGCGGCCACGTCGGTGGTCTGCGAGGTCTCGGTCATGGAAGGTCTCCTTCGGTACTCAGCGGGCGGACACGGCCGGGACGGCGCCGGTGTCGGTGCCGGCGGCGCTCGTACCGTACTCGCGGTGAGGGTGGGGGGCGGCGGTGGCGCGGTCCTCGGCATCGTTGTCACGGGCGATGTCGCGGGCGAGCGCGGCGATGAGCGGGCTCAGCATCGCGTCGAGGCCCTCCGAGCGGCCCGTGGCGGCAGGGTCCGTGGTCTCCTCGGGGGCAGGAGCGGGCCGCCGGGCGATGTAGCCGGCCTGGACCATGTGCGTGTGGAGCGCGAGCGCGAACACGATCACGCCGGCGAGCCCGACGACCGCGAGCGGGATGCCGGTCCACACGTCGGTGAGGGTGTTGTCGGTCCAGTCCGCGTCCTCGGGCTGGAAGCCGAGGGCGAAGGGGGACAGGACCAGCCAGAGTCCTGCGAGCAGGGCGAGGAGCGAGACGGTCGCTCCCACGAGACGTCGAGTCATGGGATTTCCTTTCGAGGTGCCGCTCAGGCCTGAGCGGGGAGCGAGGTGGACACGAGGACCGCGTCCGATCCATCGGATCGGGTCTCGTCGTCGGTCGGGGCGCGATGGCGTCCGTGGCCGCCCGACGTCTCCGCGGCGCCGCCCAGGAGGGACAGGGCCGCGGGGGCGACCAGGGTGCGGCTGGCATGGACGGCGCGCTCGGCGGTGGTGCCGGGCGTGTCCCCCGCGATGCGGGCCAGGGCGAGCGTCAGCTCGTCGTCGGGGCCGGCCTTCTGGGCGCGCTGGACCAGCAGGGCCAGGGTGAGCCCGAGGGTCAGGTCGTCGCTGCGACCGCCCGCGCGGTGTGCTGCGGCGCCGGGAGCGCCCGTCGCGGAGGCCTGCTCCTGCGTCATCCCGGAGGCGGCGTTGCTCGTGGCGAGCGGCTCCTCCTTGACGAACAGGACGAGGACCAGCGCGACGCCGAGCAGCGGCAGCAGCCACAGGAAGATCGGGGTGAGGGCGTCGGTGTAGGCGCCCACGACGATGTCCTGGAGGCTCGGGGGCAGGCTGTCGACGAGGGCCGGGGTGAGCGAGTTGGTGTCGCCGCCCATCGCGCTGGCCGCCTGGGCCGGCATCCGCTCGGACAGCAGATCCGTGAGCCGGCTCGTGAAGACCGAGCCCACGATCGCGGAGCCGAGCGAGGCGCCGATCTGCCGGAAGAAGTTGTTCGAGGCCGTCGCCGTGCCGACCTCGGTGATCGGGAAGGTGTTCTGCACGATCAGGACGAGGTTCTGCATGCCGATGCCCAGGCCGGCGCCGAGGACGGCCATGTGCATCATGATCACCCACACGGCGGTGTCGGCCGTCATGGTCGACAGCAGGAACACGCCCAGCGCGGTCACGATCATCGAGAGGATCGGGGCCCACTTGTAGCGGCCCGTCCGCGAGACGATCTGGCCCGATGCGATCGAGGTGACGAGCAGACCGCCGACCATCGGCAGCAGCATGAGGCCCGACTTGGTGGCGCTCACCCCCGTGGTCATCTGCAGGTAGGTGGGCATGTAGCCGATGGCGCCGAACATCGCGACGGCGATCACGAGGGCGGCGACGGTGGTCAGCACGAAGTTGCGCTTGCGGAACAGATGCATCGGGATGATCGGCTCGACCGCATGGCGCTCGGCGAGGACGAACAGCCCGCCGAACACGACGGTCACCGCGAACAGGACGATGATCTGCCACGAGTCCCAGTCGTAGGTGTTGCCGCCCCACGAGGTCGCGAGGATCAGCGCGGTGACCGAGACGGCCATGGTGAGGATGCCCCACACGTCGAGGCGGGCGCGCTGGGAGTGCCGGGGCAGCTTGAGGAAGAACACGGCCGCGGCGATCGCGAGGATGCCCAGCGGGATGTTCAGCCAGAAGCCCCAACGCCACGACAGGCTCTCGGTGAACCAGCCGCCCAGGAGCGGGCCGACCACGGAGGACAGGCCGAAGACGGCGCCCATGATGCCCATGTACTTGCCGCGCTCACGAGCGGGGACGACGTCGGCGATGATCGCCTGGGCCAGCAGCATGAGACCGCCGCCGCCGATGCCCTGGATGGCGCGGCCGGTGATGAGGACCCCCATGTTCCCGGCGAGCGCGCCGACGAGGGAGCCCGCGACGAACACGGACAGCGCGAAGATCAGCAGGCTCTTGCGGCCGATGAGATCGCCGAGCTTGCCGTAGATCGGCATCATGATGGTCGACGCGAGCAGATAGGCGGTGGTCACCCACAGCATCTGGTCGACGCCGTCGAGCTCGCCGACGATGGTCGGCAGGGCCGTCGAGAAGATGGTCTGGTCGAGCGCCGCGAGGAACATCGCGACGAGCAGCCCCGCGAACAGCGGGACGAGATGGCGAGAGCCGGAGCGCTGCGTCACCGCGGGGGCGGCGGGCTCGGCGGCTCGGGGGATGGTGGCGGTCATCGGTGGGTTTCCTTGATGAAGTCGAGATGGTCGGAGAGGTTCGCGATGAGCTCGTGCAGGGTGAGCTGCGGCTTCTCGCACCACAGGCGCATGGCGTAGAAGGCCACGCCCATCCAGAGGCTCACGACGAAGGCGGCGTGGCTCTCGAGGCCGCGATCGTCGCCACCGCCCGGGGGCGGGGCGCCGGTGTGCCGCTCCTGCTGGTTGCGCAGTCGGCGCGCGACGAGGGCGACGAGGCTCTCGTTCGCGGCGGCGACGCGCTCGATGTGCAGGCGGGCGAGGTCCGGCGTGCGATGGATGATGTCGGCCCGGCGCTTGCGCGCGGCCAGATCGTGGTCGGGCTGGCGCTCGTACAGCGTGGTCGTCATCATCCGCACGAGGTCACCGAGCACGTCGGAGCGCGGGGAGTCCAGGAACTCCTCGAGCGCGGCGTCCGGGGGCGGCTCCGGGGTGGGGCCCAGGACGACGGCCTCCTTGGACCCGAAGTAGTTGAAGAAGGTGCGGCGGGAGACCCCGGCGGCCTCGCAGATCTGGGCGACGGTCACGGTCTCGTAGTCGAGCTCGGTCATGAGCTCGAGCGCGGCGTGCTCGATCGTCGACTGCACCTGGCGGCGCTTCTTCTCGCGCAGGCTCGCGGTCATGCGCTCCTCCTTCCGACTGCGGAACGAGAAGCAGTGTATGCACTCAGTGCAAAGTTGCACCAGGTGCACGAACGTCTGGTGCGTCACCTCCCCCGGTGGTGGGGCTCGGGGCACCGGGCGTCAAGGTCTCCGACGCCGGCGGCACTCGGGCGGTCAGGAGGCGACGAGATCCTGGTAGTCGGGGTGCTTGTCGATCCATGCTGCGACGAAGGGGCAGCGCGCCTCGACGCTGAGGGCGCCGTCGGCGCGCACGCGGTCGAGCGCGTGGCGGACGATGGCACCGCCGACGCCCCGACCCTCGTACTCGGGGAACACCATGGTGTGCGGGAAGATCACGGTGCTGCCCACACGCTGGTACTCGACGTACCCGGCGAGCTTGCCGTCGAGGTCGCCTTCGAAGCGGCTCTCGTCCTTGTTGTCGGTGACCACGACGTCGGCCATGGGTTCCTCCTGAGCGATCGCGAAGGGCGGGCGACGGTGCTCGCGACCGTCACCACGTGTCGTTCCCCACGATAGGCGCGCCGGCCGGGCGGCGCCTGGAAGATCGGGCCGAGCAGGGAGCGCGATACTGGGCTCATGCCCGGACCCGAACGCAATGTGTGGACGACCGTCGTCGCCGCGAACCCCGGCCACGCCCGGGCCTATGCCCAGCGGTGGCGCGACCTCGAGGCGACGGGGCGCGACGTCGACGGCGAGGCCCGCCTGATCGATGCGATGGCCGCGCGCGGGAGCCGGATCCTCGACGCCGGCTGCGGCACCGGTCGCGTCGGGGGTTATCTCGCGGCGCGCGGTCATGACGTCGTCGGCGTCGACCTCGACGAGCACCTCGTCTCCGTGGCCCGCGAGGACCATCCGGGCTCCCGCTGGGAGGTCGGCGACCTCGCGACGTTCGCGCTGCACGACGCGGCGGGTGCTCCGCTCGCCGTCGACCTCGTGGTGAGCGCGGGCAACGTGGTGACCTTCCTCGCCGGCTCGGAGAGGGTGCCGGCGCTGGAGAGGATCCGCGCGCATCTCGCGGCCGGGGGCCGGGCCGTGATCGGCTTCCAGACCGCCCGTGGCTACAGCGCCGAGGAGTTCGCGGCCGACGTCGAGCAGGCCGGGCTCACGATCTCCCAGCGCTTCGCGAGCTGGCAGCTCGCACCGTGGACGGAGGACGCCGGCTTCCTGGTCGCGGTGCTCGTCGCCGACTGAGCGCCCGGATCCGGTGCGGCCCTCCGCCTCAGTGCAGCACCTTGAGGCCGACGATCCCGCCGATGATCGCCGCGAGGCACACGACCTTGGCCACCGAGATCGCCTCGGCGCCCGTCGCCATCGCGTAGACGACGGTGACAACCGCACCGATCCCGGTCCACACGGCATACGACGTGCCGACGGGCAGGGTACGCATGGCCATCGCGAGGCCGGTCATCGAGGCCAGCAGGGCGACGACGAACACGATGCTCGGTCCCAGCCGGTGCAGACCCTCGGAGCGGCCGAGAGCGGTGGCCCACACGGCCTCCATGAGGCCGGACAGCACGAGGACGAACCAGGACATCGAGGGCTCCTGTCGAGGGGACCGGGGGCGGCTGACCCGTCCATCATCGCCCGTGTGCTCGGGCATGGCCACGAGCGGGGCCGGTCCTCGGCCGGCTGTGGGCGCGTCGGCGGGCCCGCCTCCGCGCTACGGTCGAGGCCATGAACACCCCGAGCCCTGTCCCCGATCTGCGCGGCCCGGATCCGCGGGCCCCGGTCGTCACCCCGGCGACCACCGACATCGAGCGCTCGGCGGAGCGCTGGACGCGTCTGCCGCGGGAGGGCGAGCGCGTCGTGCTGCTCCTGCACGGCCTGGGCAGCTCCGAGGACGACCTGATCTCCCTCGCACCCTTCCTGCCCCAGGGCCTCGTGTACGTGTCGCTGCGGGGCATCCATCGCTACGGTCCCGGCTGGGCGTGGCTCGACCATCCCGTCGACGCGGCGGGCCGCACGCTGGTCACCGCCTCGGCCGAGGCGCTCGAGCGGTGGATCGGTGACCTCGAGCACGGCACCGTGGTGGGCGCCGTCGGCTTCTCCCAGGGCGCGATGCTCGCTCTCGAGCTGCTGCGACGCCGCCCCGGCTCGCTCGACTGGGTGGCCCAGCTGTCCGGCGGACCCTTCCCCGCACGGCTGCCCGGCGACGAGGAGCTCGCCCGTCGGCGTCCGCCCGTGCTGTGGGGCCACGGCGGGCGGGATCCGCTGTTCGACGCCGAGCGCGAGACCCAGGTGCGTCAGTGGCTGAGAACGCACGCGGACGTGACCGAGCTGTGCTCGCCGATGCTCGGCCACGGCGTCGACGAGCAGGTGCTCGGGGCGCTCGCCGGCTTCATCGCCGAGCAGGAGTCGGCACAGAGCGGCCCGATCTCGTGACGCGGGCCCTTCAGGCCAGGTCGGCGAGCTTCTCGAAGCGGGCGAGGCGCTCGCGGTAGTACCCGGCGCGCCCCGCGACCGGCTCCGCGCGGCGGGTGACGGGGGTGGGCGCCACACCGGTCTCGCCGATCGCCTCGAGTGCGAGCAGCGCGACGCCGCGCATCGTCGATCGGGAGACGTCGATGTGGTCGATCGGGGTGTCGAGCGCGTCGGCCAGGATCTGCAGCCACTCCGGCACGGCACCCGTCATGCCCCCGGACAGCACGATCCGCTCGGGCGGGCCGCTGATCTCGCGGAGCTGATCGGCGATCCGCAGGAACGACAGGGCGATGCCCTCCATCGCTCCGCGCAGGATCTCCTCGGGCGTCGTCGACGCGCTCACGCCGGCGAAGATCGCCCGGGCGGCATCCCGCCAGCCGGTGCCGCGCTCGCCCGAGAGGAAGGGGACGACGAGCGGGGTGGTCCCGATCGGCGGCGCCTCGAACAGGGTGCGGGTATCGATCGCGGTCGGCTCGTCGGGCAGGTCGAACGTCGCGTGCACGTAGTCCAGGACGCGTCCGCAGTCGCTCATCGCCGAGCCCACCAGGGTGCGCTCGCCGTCCACGCGGTAGGCCCACAGGCCGGTGGGGAGGCGCGGCACCTCCCCGTCCAGGAGCACCCGGATCGCCCCGGAGGTGGCCGTCGAGATGCCCCACGTGGACGTGCCCGCGGTGCCGATGCCGATGTTTGCGCCGAGGCCGTCGCCGACCACCGGCACCCAGTGGGCGCCCGCGACCTGCGGGAACTCGTGGACCAGGAGGCACGAGTCGGGCACCCGCGGGCCGTCGGCCGGATCGAGCGGGGCACCGAGCAGCTCGGGGCCGATGCCCGCCGCCTCGAGCAGCTCGGGCACGTACTGCCCGGTACGGCGGTCGAGCATCCCGCCCCACGCCGCGGCGGCCGTGCCGATCGCGGGCTCGCCCAGGAGGCGATGGGCCACGTACTCGCCGAGCGCCATGAATCGCGTGGACCGCGCGAACACGTCGGGGTGCTGCTCGCGCAGCCAGATCAGGCGGGGGGTGAGGAAGGAGGAGTGGATCCGGGCACCGGTGCGGTCGTGCAGCCGGGCCACGGCCTCGGGGCCGAGGGAGGCGCGCAGAGCGGCCGCCTGGTCGCGGCACCGGGTGTCGGCGTACGTGACGCACGGCGTGAGCGCCTCGCCCTGGGCGTCGACCGCGACGAGCGACGAGGCGAAGGTGTCGACGCCGATGCCGGCGATGGGCTCGTCGAAGCCGTCGAGCACGTCGGCCATGGCCTCGAGCAGCTCGTCGACCACCTGGTCGGCATCGATCGTCGAGGTGCCGTCGGCTGCGGTCGTGAAGGCATGGAGCACCTTGCAGTGCCGCTTGCCCACCTCGCGTCCCGTCGCGTCGTACACGGCGGCGCGGGATCCGCCCGAGCCCACGTCGAGTCCGATCACGTAGGGGCCGGCGGCCTGGTCGGGGCGGATCGAGAAACGAGGTGTCACGGGGGCCTCCTTGTCCGGGTGCACAGAACGCCCTCAGGATACGGAGTGCGATCATGGCCGCGGCCGGTGTCCGTCCAGGGAGCACCGGCCGCGGCCCGGTCACGTGAGCGGGCGCGTCACGGCATCGGCGAGCCGCCGTTGACGTGCAGGGTCTCCCCGAGCACGAAGCTGGACTCCGGGCTCGCGAGGAACACATAGGCGGGGGCGAGCTCGGTGGGCTGGCCGGCGCGACCCAGCGGCGTCGACTTCCCGAACTCCGGAAGCGCCTCCTTGGGCTGGCCGTCGGACACCTGCAGGGGCGTCCAGATGGGCCCGGGTGCCACGGCGTTCACACGGATCCCCTTGGGGGCGAGCTGCTGGGCGAGCCCCTTGGAGAAGGTGTTGATCGCGGCCTTCGTCGTGGAGTAGTCCAGCAGGGTCGGTGAGGGCTGATACGCCTGGACCGATGTCGTGTTCACGATCGTCGCACCGGGCTGCAGGTGCTTGAGGGCCGCCTTGACGATCCGGAACTGGGCGAGGATGTTCACCTCGAACGTGTCGGTGATCTGCTCGTCGCTCAGGTCCTCGATGCTGTCGACGGCGATCTGCTTGCCGGCGTTGTTGACGAGGATGTCGAGCCCGCCGAGGGCCTCCGCCGCGTCGTCGGGGAGCTTCTCGCACACCGCGCGGTCGGACAGATCGCCCGGGAGCAGGACGGCCTTGCGTCCGGCGGCCTCGATGATGTCCCGCACCCGCTCCGCGTCCTCCTGCTCGACGGGAAGGTAGTTGAGGGCGACGTCGGCGCCCTCGCGTGCGAAGGCCACGGCCACGGCGGCGCCGATGCCGGAATCGGAGCCGGTGATGAGCGCCTTGCGGCCCTTCAGGCGGCCGGTGCCGCGGTACGAGTGCTCACCGATGTCCGAGAGCGGACGCAGGTCGACGTCGAGGCCCGGCTCCGGCTGATCCTGCTTCGGGGGCGTGATGTCCGGGTAACGGGTCACGGGGTTCTGCAGGGTGAGCTGGTCGGTCGTGGTGTCGTGGGCGTCCTGCGCGGCGGTGGAGCGGTCGTCGGTCATCGAAATACCTCCGGGGTGTCGTGACGGATCGGTGCTGCCATCGTCTCGATCCGGTGTGCGCGAGGGCAACGTTGGCTACCGGGCGGTCCGGCTCACGGCGCGGACGGACCGCGGCCGGATCAGCCCTTCAGGCCGGTCCCCAGATCGGCGGCGCGGAAGTGCCGCTGGAGAGCCGCGAAGACGACGACCACCGGCAGGGCGAGCGCGAGGGCACCGGCGAGGATCGCCCCGTTGGGGTTGGGCATGGTGGTGGCGACGTTGGTGATGAAGTTCGCCAGGCCCACCGCGAGCGGCTGCAGAGCGGTGTCCTTGGTGATGAGGAAGGGCCACAGGAACTCGTTCCACGGGCCGATGAACGTCACCAGCACCACGGTCGCGATCGCCGGCCGCACGAGGGGCGCGGCGATGGTCAGCATGATCCGCAGCTCCCCGGCGCCGTCGATGCGGGCGGCCTCGAACAGGGAGTCGGGGACCGTGAGGAAGTACTGGCGGAAGATGAACACGGCGGTGGTGTTGACCAGGAACGGCAGCACCATCCCCAGGTAGCTGTCGCCCAGGCCGTACATCCCGGCCACCTGGATGTACAGCGGGATCATCAGCAGCTGGAACGGGATCATCTGCACCGCGAGCATCGCCGCGAACAGTGCCCCCCTGCCCCGCCAGCGCAGCCGGGCCAGTGCGTACCCGGCGGGCAGGCCGAGCACGAGGGTCCCCGCCACCGCGCCCCCGGTGACGATGAAGGAGTTCAGAAGTCCGCGCAGCAGATCGACCCGCTCATCGACCAGCACGACGTTCTGGACGGTCCAGTCGCCGGTGGGCACGAGCGCGGCCGGCGTGTTCGTGGGGCTCGCCTGGAAGGCACCGACCGCCATCACGTAGAACGGCAGCACGAAGGCGAGGGCTGCGAGGATCAGCGCCGCCGCGAGCAGCAGCGGATGCCGACGACGAGCGGGGAGTCGTCGTGCACCCCTGTCATCCCTCGGAGTGCGTCGTGTGCTCATCTCACCGCTCCCTCGTCACGCGGGCCATCACCAGGGACAGGACACCGACCGCCATCACCAGCAGCACCCCGATCGCGGAGGCCGCGTCCGGGTTCCCCTGCTGCAGGGCCTTCTGATAGATCAGCAGCACGGGGGTGGCCGAGGCCCCGTTGGGGCCGCCGCCCGCGGTGAGCAGGTACGGCTCCGTGAACAGGTTGGCCCCGAAGACCAGCGCGAGGACGAGGACGAGCACCGTCACGGGCCGGACCCCGGGCACGGTGACGTGGCGGAACCGCTGCACCACGCCGGCTCCGTCGACCTCGGCTGCCTCGTAGAGCTCCTGCGGGATCGACTGGATCGCCGCGAGGTACAGCAGAATGTAGAACCCGAGCTGCTTCCACGTGGAGTACAGGGCGATCGTCGGCATCGCGAGGTTCGAGTTCACGAGCCACGACGGGTCGGGGGCCAGCGGCCCCAGGACCGTGTTGGCGAGCCCGTCGGCGCTGAACAGGAGCATCCACACCCCGATCAGCGACACCGAGGCGGTGATGTAGGGCAGGTAGAAGGCGACGCGGAACACCGAGGCGAAACGGACCACGCCGTTCAGGGCGCTCGCGAGCACGAGGGCGAGCACCAGGGTCAGGGGCACGTTGATCACGAGGTAGACGCCGAGGTTCCCGAAGGATCGTCGGACCTCCGGGTCGCTCAGCGCCTGCCGGAAGTTCGCCAGACCCACGAAGGGGTGATCGACCTGCGCGGTGGGAGCCGTGAAGACGACGTCGTGGAAGGCCATCCACACCGCGTAGGCGAAGGGCCAGGCCATCACCAGCAGCAGGAACAGGACGTAGGGGCCGGCCAGCAGGTTGCCGATGGGCTGGAGCCGACGTCGGGGTCGCCGGCGAGCTGAGTATGCGGTGCTCATCCGCGGACCTCCACGAGCTGGTCGATGGATCTCGCGACGTCCGCGAACGCGTCGTCGACCGATTCCTCCGCGAAGATCACGGAGGACGAGAACGCGCCGCGGAAGCGCTGCCACACCTCGATCGAGTTGGGGATCAGCGGGACGTCGACGGTGCGGGCCGCCTGGGCGCCGTACCCCGCGTACAGGGCGTTGGCCGCGAAGTAGTCGGGGAAGGCGCTCAGCAGATCCTGACGCAGCGGCATCTGCCCGGAGATCTCCAGGAACGCCCCGTCCTGCTCGAGGGAGGTCGCGAAGCGGATGACGTCCCACGCGGTCGCCCGATGGCGGCAGGTGGTGAACATGCCGATGTTCTTGGAGTCGGCGAAGGTGACGACCTCGTCGGCCGGGCGGCCCTGCGCGGTGGGCACGGGCATGAAGCCGACGTCGATGAGGTCGCGATAGGCGGCCACCGCCCAGGGGCCGGTGATCTGCATGGCGGTCGCGGAGGTGCCCATGGCGTCGTCCACGGACCTCTCCCGTGGTGCGAGGCCCTCGCGGTACAGGTCTTCCCAGAACCGGGCGACGCCCAGCCCCACGTCGCCGTCGAACTGGGCGCTCCCGTCCTCGACGAGGCGGGTGCCGCCGGTCTCGGCGAGGAAGAGGGGATAGAAGTCGTACCAGGGGTTGTAGAACTCGCTGCCGGGATTGGGCCAGATCGCCGACGGGGCGGCGCCCGACTGCACGAGCGCCCGCGCGCCGGCGAGGAACGCCTCATGGGTCCCCATGCCAGGGTTCTCGGGGTCGAGGCCGGCGGCGGCGAAGAGCCCCTTGTTGTACATGATCATCACCGGTCCCGTCTTCCACGGCAGGACGTAGTGGGCGCCGTCGATGCGGAACTGGTCGACGCGGTCGGCGCCGGTGCGGTCGGCCATGTACGCCTCGGCACCCTCGAAGCCCGTGAGGTCGACCATGCCGCCCGAGCGCGCCCACATCGGCAAGGGCGCCAGGGCCACCCCGAACAGCAGGTCCGGCGTGGTGCCGGCGGTGATGGCCGCGGTGATGACCTCCTCCGAGCTGCGCCCGGCGGGGATCTCCTGCATGCGGATCGGCTCCTCCGGGTGCGCCTGGTTCCACTGCTCGACGATCCCGCCTCCCCACCGCAGCTCGAACTGGTCGTAGGAGAACCACACGGTGATCGGGCCGCGGGAGTCCCGGGCGGTCTCGGCGTCGACACCGCTCGAGCGGGCGCAGCCGGCGGCGCCGAGCAGCGGCAGGGCGAGTGCCCCCGCGAGCGCGCGGCGGGGGACGGGCGGGACCGTGGTCGGCACGGCGCCCCCTCGCCGCGCCTCACTCCGGCGCATGGACCTCGAGCCCCAGCTGCGCCGCGTACGCCTCGTTGAGCTCGACCCAGCCGTAGGCCATCGCGTCCATGCCGATGATCCGCTCCTGGTCCTCGCCGTCGAGCAGGGCGTCGAGCACGCCGAGGCAGATCTGCCAGCCCGCCGCGGACAGGGGCGCCAGGTCCGGCCGCACCAGCCGCATCTGCACGACCATGCGTCCGTCCTCGATCGCCCACTCGAAGATGTCGTCGCCCCAGCGGTGGGTCAGCGCGCGTCCGTCCGCGATGGCCAGCACGTCGGCCGCGACGGGATCCGCCTCGGGCGTCTCCCGCGACAGCGCCGGTCCCACGCTCGTGAGCGGGCGCTCCGGCACCACCGGCGACCAGCGCTGCAACACCTCGGGGTCGGTGACGGCCTGCCACAGCTCCTCGGCCGAGCCGCCGAGATCCGCCTCGAGGATCAGGGTCTCGTCGGCCAGCTCGACCGTGACCGGCAGGGTGCGGATCCGGGTGGCGATGTCGGTGGTCATCGCGTCCCCGTCCTTGCGCCGCCGAAACGGGCCGGCGGCAGCGGCGGTGCGACCGCGGCGGGCTTCTCGGCCAGACGCGCGAGGGCCTCCTCGATGCCGCGCACGAGCTGCGGGTCCTCGCCGGCCAGCCATGCGCTCGGGGGGAAGGGCACCTCGATGTCGGGCTCCACCCCGTAGTTCTCGATCGACCAGTCGACCCCCGTGAACCAGCTCGCGTACTTGGGCTGGGTGACGCCGGTGCCGTCGACCAGGTCGAAGCGGCCGTCGATGCCGATCACACCGCCCCAGGTGCGGGTCCCGATCACGGGGCCGATCCCCATCGCCTGCGCGACGGCACCGACGATGTCGCCGTCGGAGCCCGCCTCCTGATTGGTCACGAAGACGACGGGACCGCGCGGTGCATTGGCCGGATAGGTGCTCGAGCGCTGGTCGCGCGGGTAGTCCCACGACAGCACGGTGCGGGCCAGCCGGTCCGTGACGAGCTGGGAGGTGTGCCCGCCGGAGTTGTAGCGCACGTCGACGACGATGCCCTCGGCGGTGCTTGCGGCCCGCAGGTCCCGGTGCATCTGTGCCCAGCCCGTCGAGACCATGTCGGGGATGTGCAGGTAGCCGAGCCGGCCGCCCGAACGCTCGCGCACGAGGGCGCGGCGTGAGGCGACCCAGTCCTGATAGCGCAGCTCGGAGTCGTCCGCGAGGGGCACCACGACCACGCGGCGCCGGTCGCCGGCCCGCTCGAGCACGATCTCCGTGGGGCGGTCGGCCGAGGCGATCAGGAGCGGCTGGATGCCAGCGGCCGGGTCCACATCCCGCCCGTCGATCCGCACGATCACATCGCCCACCTCGGCGGCGACCCCGGGAGCGAGCAGGGGGGAGCGCGCATCCGGGTCCGAGGAGTCGCCGTGCAGGATGCGGGTGAGGGCCCACCCGTCGGCCGTGAGGGCGACGTCCGCGCCGAGCTGACCGGGAGTGCCCGGCACGGCGGGACCCCACGGCGCCGGGGAGACGTAGGCGTGGCTCGTACCGAGCTCGGCGACCGCCTCCCACAGCAGGTCGCTGAAGTCGTCGTCGGTCACGACCCGGTCGATCGTCTCGTCGTACCAGCTCGTCATCGCGTGCCAGTCCTGGCCGTCCATGTCGGCGCGCCAGTAGTTCTGTGCCATGAGGCGGTAGTTGTCCCACAGCATCCCGCGACGCTCGGCGACCGGGTCGACGAGCAGGCGCAGGCGCGCCGTGTCGATCACGACACGAGCGGGATCGTCGTCCTCGACCTTGCGGTCGGCGGGGATCTGCGCGAACGCGTCGCCCTGGCGGACGACGAGCTGCTGGCCGTCGCCGGAGGCCCACACCGCGTCGACGCCCTCGGCCAGCGTGGTGAGCTTGCGGTCGGCGAGGTGCCACAGTTCGAGCGCGGGCTTGGGGCCGTCGCCCTCGACGCCCGCGCGGCTGGAGCCGAGCACGACCTGCTGAGGATGGCGCAGCCACACGAACCCGGCCGCGACCGCGGTGAGCGAGGAGACGTAGCCGGACTCGACGGGGAAGGGGACGATGCGGTCCTCGGTCGCCTCGGGGTCCAGCACGCTGCGCGGCGGCACGTGCGCCGCTCGCGTGCCTGCGGCGCTCGCCGCTGTGGCGGGCGCGCTCGCCTCACTGCTCACGGCATCCCGGGCTTCCCCCTCGGTCTTCGAGGAGTCCGCAGCGGCGTCGTCGCTCTCGGGGCGCGCAGGCGCCCAGCCGTCGACGTCGGGCCCGAAGGGATCGCGCGTGGTCCGCTCGAGGGCCAGCAGATACGGGCGCTGCGCGTTGACGAACGACAGGTCGAAGACCAGGTCGTCGTACACCGTCTCGAAGGTCCGTGACGCGACGAATCCGAGGTAGGCCCCGTCGGCGCTGAAGGCTGGGGCCTCGTCGAGGTAGCGGCCCTCGGTGAGCGCGCGCCCGGTCGCCTCCCTGTCCTCGGTGTCCGAGACCATGAGCCGCGCCGTGTACTCCGAGGTGGGCTGCGACCAGACCAGGTACCGCGAGTCGGGGGACCAGGCCAGGTCACGCACCTCTCCCGCCTCGGAGCGGCCGATCTCGCGCACACCGTCGAGCGTGGGCGCCTCGGGGCGCGCGGCCGCCTCGTCGGCGTCCTGCCCGCTCGTGCGCGCCGGGTCGACGAGCCCGCGCAGGGCCACGAGGCGGACCGTGCCGTCCTGCGAGGCGATCGCGACCGACCGCCCGTCGGGCGAGGGGGCCACGTGCAGGATGCGGCCGACGTCACCGAGGTCGAGCCGGATCTCGTCGTCGCCCGCGTCGAGACGGCGCACGGCGAGGACATCCGATCCCACGCCGCCGTCGGTGCGGTCGAGCTGAGCCTGCTCGTCGGTCACGTACACGGCGAAGGCGCTGCGGCCGAGCGGCATCGCCTCCCGGATCCGCAGGCCGCTCGTGCCGGCGAGCACGCGGGACGGGCCGCCACGGTGCGTGAGCACGTGGGCGCTGCCGCGCCACTCGACGACGCTCGCGCGGGCATCGAAGGTGGGTCGCATGGCCAGCACGTTCTTCGACGGGTCGAGATGGCGGTCGCGGCGACCGGCCGCGACGCCCGCCGTCACGACGGGGATCTCGCGCGGCTCGTCGTCGAGGGAGTCCATCGAGAACAGAGCGCCGCGGGAGCTGAACACGATGCGCTCACCGTCGCTCGCTGGATCACGGAGGTAGCCTTCGGTGCTCGTCAGACGGGTGTGGACGCGCAGATCGGTGCCGTCGGGCAGGACCGACCAGAGGTTGCCGGTCGCCCGGTCGGTGCGGGCGGCGCCCTCGCCGGGGGTGTCCGAGGCGAACACGAAGCGCTCGCCCAGGAAGAACCCGCGGTACTTGGGGCCGAGGAGATCGTCGCGCAGCGGCTCCCACGGGCGCGCCGCGTGCCGCTCGACGGAGGCGTCGAGCGGGACGTCCTCGGTCGAGACCCACAGGCGGGGAGCGGTGCCGCCCTGGTAGTGCTTCCAGTGCGACGGCTCGTTGCGCCAGACCGTGGTGACGACCGTGGTCCCGCCCGGCCCGAAGGCCACCTCGCCGGCGCGCCCGAACGGCAGCAGCTCCGCGGTGCCGTCGAGCGACAGCGCCCACAGCCGGGCGTCCCGGCTCGACAGCGCGGCGCCGTGGCCGGTGGTGACGATGATCCGCTCGTCGGGCAGCCACCCGACGACGCGCGTGAGCCGGTTGCCCCAGTAGGTCAGACGCCGTGGCGCGACATCGCCGTCCACGCCGACGACGTGCACCTCCTTCTCCCCGGAGAGCCGGGAGACGTACGCGACGAGCGTGCCCGACGGCGAGATCCGCGGGTACAGCACGGGGGCGCGGTCGTCGGTGAGACGCCACGCGCGGCCTCCCGCGTACGGCACCGCCCAGATGTCGTCGGCCGCGCAGAACACGACGAGATCCCCGCGCACGTCCGGGTAGCGGAGGTAGGCGGCGGATCCGGTGGCGGCGGGGACGGCGGGCGCATCGGTGCGCGGGGGAGACGATGTCATGCACGTCACCCTACGGCGGTGCCCTGACGGACGGGGCCGGCCCCGCGCACCCGGTCCGGC
>DAMDHZ010000001.1:59495-98311 GCA_032101665.1 Brachybacterium sp.
CCCGCGTGAGGGCGCAGCAGCGCGCCCACGCGCTCCATCTCCGCGAGCATGGTCTGGGCCGACAGGACCGCCGCGTCGGGGGCGTCCACGCCCCCCTCCTCGGCGAGGTACTGGGCCGAGAAGGGGATCGCGACGGTGCCCGGGGGCACCGCCAGACCGAGCGCCTCGAGCACCTGCCGCAGCTGGTGGGTGGCGCGCAGCCCGCCCGAGAGGCCGCCGTAGGAGACGATGCCGGCGACCTTGTCCTTCCACTCGAGGTAGAGGTAGTCCAGGGCGTTCTTGAGCGACGCCGGGAAGGAGTAGTTGTACTCGGGGGTGACCAAGACGAACGCGTCGGCCGCGGCGACCTTCGCCGACCACTGCTTGGTGTGCTCGTGCACGTACCGGTGCAGGCGCGGGTGGTGCGGCTCGTCCATGAACGGCAGGGCCAGCTCGGCGAGGTCGACCACCTCGACCGTGTAGCCGCTGTGACGACGGGCGACGTCGGCGATCCACTCTCCCCACCTGTCTCCCTGGCGGCCCGGGCGCACCGAGCCGATGACGACCATCAGGGTGCGGGGAGCGGAGGGGTTCGGGACGGCGGTCTCGGTCATGACGGCCCTTTCGGCAAGATGATTGAAAACGTGATGACCTTACGGTCGAGCGGGGTCTGGGCGTCAAGCTGTGAGGGCGTCCTCGATCCGGATCTCACATGCGCGTGGCGGTAGCGTCGATCCATTGAGTCGGAGCGATCGATCGTGCGGTACTCGCTTACTCGGAGACGGTGTGGCTCCCCTCCGACTCGTTCAAAGCTGTGCGGCTCGGGCGCCACCGCTTCCAGCGCTGCCAGTCCACGGTGGCTGGGAGCTGGTGCATCTGTTAGACGAGGATGAGTGGACGCCCGAGATCCTCGCCGAGGCGGCGCGGCATCGGGACTCGGGTATTGTCCGAGGCGCGCCATCTCGGTCACGTGCCGCCTTTGCCTCCGTAGAAAGAGTACCCGGTCGCCCAGAATTGTGACTCGCCCTCAGATCAGTAGCCAGTGTCGACGTGTGCACGCCTGTCGACCGAAGGTGCCGGCCGACTATCGAGGTCAGACGCACTCCTCCCGGCTATGCCCCGGCACTGTTGCGACACAACAGGGGATCTTCAGGGGGGACTAACAGGACAGTAGCCACGCTCATCGACCTGGCACGCAGGCGGACGACTGAGGTACCGCTATAATGTTCAACATTATGCGTGCGCCGGGGCAGGCGAGCGCAAGACCGGGAGTCGCCACATGTTCAGTCGTCGCGTGGAGTCGGAGCCGCCGACTCTTGAAGAGGTTCGTAAGCGAGCACAGATTCTTGTCATCGATGATCAGGAGTGGCCACTTCAGAGGCAACTTGAAAGCGATCACTTTCACGTGACTCGGTGGTTCGAGGTTGAGGACACGGATAGCCTTACCAACGGCAGTTTTGCGTTGATTCTCCTGGATATCAACGGGGTCGGTCTGCGTCATTCGCCGGGGCGACAAGGGATTGGAATATTGGATCATGTCAAGACTACCAATCCCGCGCAGCCCGTCATCGTTTACTCCGCCAACCCTCAAGGAGTCAAGGATACGATGACGCTTGCTAAAGCCGATGCGGTCCTGGACAAGGCTAGTGAGTACTTGGAGTTTCGAAAGCAAATTGATTCGCTTCTCATGCGTCGCGCAACACCCGACCACTTCATTGCGGCAATGAATCAAAGCCTTGGCGCCGAAGCCGCCAAGGCACCTAAAGCCGTAAAATTCGCGCTGAAGGCATTGCGGAATGGGGACTCCCGACAGTTCGATTCTTATCTATCACGATCCTTGAATAATGATCAGGTTCGCGATGTTGTGGCATTCACAATTAGTGTTGGAATCAAAGTTCTGAGCGGAGCTATCTGATGGTTGATGCATGGCAACTTTACCCATATCCTACCCTTGCTCACGGTCTGTTTACGGACGGCTCGATTATGGATGTGCATGCCGATTGTCGCAGGTGCAAGATTCAGGAATGTGCGAAGGATGAGAGTCACGAATATGGGGAGCTACGACTGTGTCGGTACGGTCTCACATATGCTCGGATCGATGATGACCGGGTTACTGCAGGCATGGTTGCTTCCGATCTCCCAATCCTGACACAGAGGGCCAGGCGACGTCTCCGTCGCGAACGGGTTCGGCAGGTATCGGCCGCACGTATAAAACAATCCATTGAGAAAGCCAGAGCGCTGGGTCCTGGGATCGTGGAGGACTTTAACGCGAGTCGAGAGCTTGCGGTTGCTGCTCTAAAGTCAGATCCAGTAATGCAACGAGCAGTGGCGGAGCAGTTGCGGGCCGATGCGGACGAGGACCTCGGGCAAAGCCACGACTTCATGCAAATGGTGAAGCGCGTCAAGGGGTACGCAGAAGCGCTTCTCGCACAGAGGCTACCGGGAATTTCTCCGGAGCTAGCGGCGGAACAGCTTCACGATGAAGGGGCCATCTATTTCGCCACGCAGTTGATGGTCTACAAGATGAACTCACTCCAGTACATCAATGAGGTCAACCGCGCCGCCGGAAACGAGGGGACCTTCAGTATTCATCCGTTAATCCTGAAGTACAAGAGAATATATGACTGGACCGCACAGCAGAAAGGCTTGCGGATAAGGCAGGGCCCTACTCATCGGAAGTCGCACTACAATGGAGATGCGATCGGCACGCTCGTACAAGCTCTCCTTGACAATATGGTCAAGTACGCCCCGCCGCGGGCGGAAGCCTACATAGATTTTTCCGAGCAACAGGATTCAGTGACCGTACAGTTTCGATCCCCGGGCCCTCGTATCGAGAAAGATGAAATAGAGCACATTTTCGTTATGAAAGTGCGCGCTAAGGCGGCGCGCGAAGCAGAGAGCGCTGGCCAAGGTATCGGTCTTGCTGCAGCAAAGCAGATTTCCGATGCGTTGGGCTTGGGTGTCAGATGCACACAGGATCTCAAGGAACATAGCAATTTTCCTGGCTTCTACATGACAACCTTTGAGTTCGATTTGGCAACAGTGGCGTGAATTCTCAGAATAGGACGGCTGGACGAGGAGTAAGTCGATCCAGCATTAGCGCTCCCATTTGCCGGGACAACCTCCGCCTGTCGCAGGGGCCATCGCAGGCGGTGGGACCCGAGTCTCATCGCGTGTGCGGCTCTGGCCTCCAATATTGGTTTAGGCACGGTCGCCATAGCTAGGCTCTCGAAATCTTCTTTCAGAATTCGCCGCCGAAGGTAATCGCGAACTCCGCTACGGCGCGTTGACAACTAACGCCGGCTCTCCATGTGAGGTCAGAAGGGGGCCATGTGACTCTTGAATTCGGCGTTAGTTGGTCGCCCGAGGATGACGGCTTCAAAACTGATGGATTACGGGCTCTTCAGAATTGAGTGTGGGGTGAGGCGTCGAGTCCGCCGGTGATGAGGAGCATGCGGAGGCGGTAGTGCTCGAAGTTTCGGAACCCTCATGCGATGCGGCGGCCGAGTTCGATGATCCCGTTGATGGCCTCGGTGCCTCCGTTGCTCGCGCCGTCGGCGTCGAAGTAGGCCTAGAACGCCGTCTTCCACCGCCGCAGCGTCGTCCCGAGCCTGGCGATCTCGGGGATCGGGCAGGATGGTAGCGTGGCGATGAGCTGCTCGGAGTGGTGGCGGCCCTTCGCGGGGATGGGCTGGTGGAACACGTCCCGGAGGTCCTGGGAGCACTGGTAGGCGAACTCGACCGCGACATGATCGGCGTGGGCGGCGAACGCGCTGGCCAGACGGTTCTGCTGGCGTGGGGTGAGGCGTTCGCGCCCGGCGCGGAGGATGTGGCGGATCCCGTAGAGGGGGGCGCTCTTGCGTCCGCGATGACCGAGAGTCTCCTGCTGGATCCGGCGGCGGACATCATCGACTGCCGCTCCGGCGAGCTTGACGATGTGGAAGGCGTACAGCGCGCAGGTGGCGTCCTCGAGCTGGTCATCGATCGCGTTCTTGTATCCCTGGAACGGGTCCAGCGTCGCGATCTCGACCCCCTTCCGGAACTCCTCGCCCCGCTCGTCCAGCCAGTCGCGGTAGGCCTTGCCGGACCGGCCGGGGACGAGGTCGAGGAGCTTGGCGGTGGGGTGGGGTCCGCGGGTCAGGTCGACCATCCCGGTGAGCTCTTTCGGCCCGCGCTGGCGCGGGTCGCGGTGGTGCCAGATGTGTTCGTCCACGCCCAAGATCTGCACGTTCTCGAACCGGGCCGAATCGTTCGCGGCCCGGGTCAGGAGCGGCTGAACCTGGGACCAGGGGGTGTTCCAGGTCGTGCCGAGCTGCCTGCCCAGGCCCTGGGCCGTCGCGCCCTCGCGGCGGAGCTGACCGATCGAGCACCGGATCGCACGCGTGCTCAGCAGACCGCGCGGCGCGCAGACCTCCGGGTCCTGCTCGACGAACGAGACCACCGCGCAAGAGTCCTCGTGACAGATCCAGTGGCGCTTGCGCCACCGGACCCGCAACGGGCGGCCGGCCCAGGGCGCATCGATCATCTCGACCATCACGCGGCCGTGACCAGTGGCGATGACTCCGCAGCCGGGACAGCCCGTGACCGGATCGCAGGACTCCACCTCGATCATCCGGCCCGACGGAGCCTGCGTGACCGCGACCAGGTGAAGGGCGGGGAAGTCGAGGAGAAGATCGCACCGGTCGCAGCGATCGAGCGCGTCAGGGCATACGCAACTATGGTTAAGCATTGTCGAGGTCCTTGGCGCGAGCAGAGGTAAGATTCCGCTCATCATCGAGGACCTCGACGTCTATCCCCAGCTACCCCGCACCACCGGCGCGCCCGCACTCAACTCTGAAGAGCCCGATTACGCGTCGCCGTCATTTTGCGACAGACAGTAGGGAGCCTCGGCTCGCAATAGACGCTGGCGCTATTCGTTGAAGTGGTTTCTTGTGGCCTCATGCGTGCTCGCCAGGGCGCAATTGGTTTATGGGGACTCTTGGGCGCGCCGGCACTCCAGAGAAATTGCCGGTGCGAGCGGTCAGGCATTTGGTATTGTGGCGTTCGATTTTATCGTTCTCCTGCCATGTGAGCATGCCAATGTGCTCCAGTCTTGGGCTCAGACCTCGTCCCCCAGCACGGGGCCCTCGGTGTTGGGCTTCCACCCCAGCGCCGGGGCGACGTGCTCGGCGACGTTCTGCAGGATGCGCAGGTTCACGTCGACGCCCAGCTGCGAGGGGATCGTGAGCATGACGGTGTCGGCGCTCATCACGGCGGCATCGGCCCGCAGCTGCTCGATGAGCCGGTCCGGCTCGCCCGCGTAGGTGCGGCCGAAGGTGGACTCGAAGCCGTCGATGACGCCGATCTGGTCGGCTCCCTCGCCCGGTCGCATGCCGAACAGGTAGCGGTCCTCGCCGGTGACGATCGGGAACACGCTCCGCGAGATCGAGACGCGCGGACGCCCGGTGTGTCCCGCCGCCGCATAGGCCTCGCGGAACCGCCGGATCTGCTCGGCCTGGAGATCACCGAGCGACTGCCCGGTCGCCTCCGTGAGCAGGGTCGAGCTCATCAGGTTCAGGCCGAGCCGCCCCGTGTTCTCAGCGGTCTCGCGCGAGCCGGCGCCCCACCAGATCCGATCGATGAGCGAGGGGGAGTGCGGCTCGACGCGCAGTCCGGCTCCGGCGGGCGCGGACCCGTAGGGCCCGGCTGCGGCCGTCGCGAGGTGCTCGCCGCGCACGGCCCGCAGGAACCTCTCGAGCTTCACCTGAGCGATGTCCGCACCCCGCGGATCGGTCGACCCCGTGTAGCCGAAGGCCTCCCAGCCGCGGTCGGCGGGCTCGGGGCTGCCCCGCGAGACGCCGAGCGCGACCCGGCCGTCGGCGATGAGGTCGAGCGCCGCCGCCTCCTCCGCGAGGTAGAGGGGGTTCTCGTAGCGCATGTCGATCACTCCCGTGCCGACCTCGATGCGCTCGGTGCGCGCCGCCATCGCGGCGAGCAGCGGCATGGGAGAGGCCGACTGGCGGGCGAAGTGGTGCACGCGCACGTAGGCGCCGTTGACGCCGAGCTCGTCGGCGCCGACGGCGATGTCGACCGCGTCGTGCAGCATCTGACGCGCGTCGACATCGCGCACGCCGGAGCCGTGGCCGTAGTGGCCGAAGCTGAGGAATCCGAAAGCTCTCATGGTGGCTCCAACCCTATCCTTTGGTTGAATATTCCACCAGGGGTCTGCGTGCGCCCGTTCGTCGTGACGCGAGCGGCGAGACGGAAGCGGGGCGGTGACGCCGGTCACCATCGGGCCTATCGTGTCGTATCGGGCGCACGTGGTTCGTGGACCAGGTGAGGCGGCCATCGGGCCGCCAGCGAAGGAGCCGACAATGCCTGAATACCTGATCGCATTCAACGACGAGTGGGTACCCGAGCAGACCCCCGACGATCTCCGCGCCAAGAGTGCGGCCTCGCGTGCCGTGCTGGAGGAGATGAAGGCGGCCGGCGTGTTCGTGTTCGCCGACGGCGGCATCGACACCTCGACCGCAGTATGCAGCGTCGAGGCCGAGGACGGGCAGCCGGTCTTCACGGATGGACCGTACGTGGAGACCAAGGAACACCTCGGCGGGTTCACGATCGTGAGCGTGCCCGACGACGACACTGTCCGGTACTGGGCCGGCCGGCTCGCGGTCTGCCTCGACTGGCCACAGGAAGTGCACCGGTTCCCCACCGGCGTCACCGAGATCATCGACCGTCAGACATCAGGAGAGTGCTGAGATGCCCAGGTACATGTTGTCGGTCTTCGGACCGGCGGAGCTCACGGAGTTCGGCAGCTACCCCTCGAAGGAGGCGATGCTGGAGTCCTTCGCCGACACCGGCGCCTTCAACGAGAAGCTCGAGCGCGAGGGCCACTTCGTCTTCGCCGACGGCCTGGAATCGGCGATCACGGCGACGGTCGTCGACGGACAGGGCGAGCAGCCGGTGGTCACCGACGGCCCCTATCTCGAGACCAAGGAGCACCTCGGCGGCTTCTGGGTCATCGAGGCCGCCGACCTCGATGAGGCCCTGGCTCTCGCCGCGGAGGGGTCCAAGGCGTGCCGCGGCGCGGTCGAGGTGCGCCCTTTCCAGACCGAGGAGTCGTTCCGGGCCTTCCTGGAGTCGTGACCGAGCACTCGGCCGAGCGGGCGATCGTCCGCGCGTACCGCGAGGAGTGGGCGCGCGTGGTCGCCGGCCTCGCGCGCCGCTTCGGCGACCTCGATCTCGCCGAGGATGCGGCGGCCGAGGCCTTCGCCGCTGCGGTGGAGAGATGGCCGCGCGACGGCACGCCGCCCAATCCGGGTGGGTGGCTCACCACCACGGCCGGCCGCAAGGCCCTCGACCGGCTATGCCGCGAGTCCCACCGGGACGCGAAGCACCGGGCGGCCCAGCTGCTGTCGGACACCGACCCGCCGGAGCCCACCGGGCCGGTCGAGGATGATCGACTCCGCCTGCTGGTCATCTGCTGCCACCCCGCGCTCGCGATGGAGGCGCGGGTGGCGCTCACTCTGCGCCTTCTCGGGGGTCTCACCGTCGCCGAGATCGCGAGCGCCTTCCTCGTGCACGAGACCACGATGGCGCAGCGGATCACTCGCGCGAAGGCGAAGATCAAGGCTGCGCACATCCGGTATCAGATCCCGTCGACGGAGGACGTCCGTGAGCGGCTCGACGGAGTGCTCGCGGTGATCTACCTCGTCTTCAACGAGGGCTATCTGGCCAGCGCGCCCGAGCGGTCGCTGCGCACGGACCTGAGCGATGAGGCGATCCGCCTCGGCCGCCTGCTCCATGCCCTCCTTCCCGATGACGGCGAGGTGACGGGACTGCTCGCCCTCATGCTCCTGACCGACGCCCGACGAGCGGCGCGCCTGTCGGCCGGCGGGGAGCTGGTGACCCTTCAAGAGCAGGACCGCGGGGCCTGGGACCGGCCGCTCATCGCCGAGGGCCACAGCCTGGTGAGAGAACGGCTCGCCGCGGTCGCCGCCGGCGGCCGATCCCCCGGTCGATTCCAGCTGCTGGCCGCGATCAACGCCGTCCACACGGCCGCACCCACCGCACGAGCCACCGACTGGTCCCAGATCCTCGCGCTCTACGACCGCCTGGCCGCACTCGACGCCTCGCCCATCGTGCGTCTCAACCGGGCGGTCGCGGTCGCCGAGGTCGACGGCCCCGAGGTGGCGCTGACTGAGATCGACCGACTGGCCGAGGCCCTCGACGCCTATCACGCCTTCCATGCGGCGCGCGCCGATCTGCTGCGGCGCCTCGGGCGCCGGAACGCGTCGCGAACGGCATATGACCGCGCGATCGAGCTCAGCGGCAATCCCGCCGAACGCGCCTACCTGACCCGCCGTCGCGACGAGCTCCTCGGCTGACCCGCGCCCGTCTCCGTCGTGCCCACCACGTCCGGCCTCACACGAGACGGCGCTCGAGGAAGCGCCGGATCGCGACGTTCGTCTCGGCGGGGCGGTCCTGGTTGGAGTTGTGCGCGGCGCGTGGCAGGACCACCAGCTCGGCGAGACCGGGGTTCTTGCGGGCCATCGCCGCCATCTCCCGGCGGATGGTGCCCAGCCGGTCCCTGGCCCCCACCAGGAGCAGGACCGGCACGTCGAAGCGGTAGTCCGCATCGGGGGTGAGCGCCGCGGCGGCCGATCGTGTCACCTCGATCATCCGCCGTTGCCCGATGCGCTCGAGGCGGACGGTCGCGTAGGCGCGGGTCGCGGGGACGATGCCGCAGCGGGATGCCGAGCGCTGCACGGTCCACCGCCACGGCCGGGCGCGCACGAACGGTCCGGTCGGCGCGAGAGCCCTCCGGTCGCGCGGGCCGGGGGCGTGGTTGTCGGCCGTGTCGATCAGGACCAGCCGGTCGGCGGCACCGGGATGGCGGGCCGCGTAGGTCTGGACCAGCTGCCCGCCCATCGCCTGGCCCACGAGCGTGAGGTCCTCGGAGCCGAGCGTCGCCACGAGAGCCTCGAGATCCGCGGCCATGTCGGCGTAGCGGAACGGCCCGGGCAGGGGGGAGGAGCCATGGCCGCGCGCGTCCCACACGCAGATCCCGCAGTCCTCGGGGATCGCGCCGAGCTGAGGGTCGAACATGTGACCGTCCATGCCGGCCCCGTGGCACAGCACGACCCAGCGGCCGCTCGTCGAGGCGCGGCGGCGCACTCGGATGCGCGCGCCGGCCCGCTGCAGGACGACGGCGGTCAGCGGGGTGCTCATCACCGCGCCCGCCCGGCGGGCGGGGTCAGGACGCCCGTCCGTCGCCGGGCACCACGACGGCGAACAGCACGCCGTAGCGGTCGGTGACCTGCCCGTAGTGGTCGCCCCACGGCGCCTTGGCGAAGGGCATCGAGAGGGTGCCGCCGGTCGACAGGAGCGAGTCGATGAGGGAGTGGGCTGCGTCGACCGTCTCCAGACCGAGCAGGAAGGAGTAGACGTCGGAGGCGAGGCCCGGCAGGCTCTCGGGACCGCCGGACGAGAGTGCGTCACCGCCGGCGAGGGTGAGCATGCCCCCGGTGAGGGAGGCATGCGCGACGGCATCGGCGGGCGGCACCATCGGCATGCCCTCCATCGGAGGCATGTCGCCGTAGCGGACGAGATCCAGATCGCCGCCGAACACCTCGGCGTAGTAGGCGAAGGCGTCGGCGGCGTTGCCGGGGAAGGAGATGTACGGGCTCGAGCTGGGCATCGGTGCTCCATCATCGTCGAGGGCGCGCCACCGGGGCGGGGCGCGCCTGCCGCTCATCCTGCCAGCTGGGGCTCCGAGTGGACAGACCCCGTCGGGAGCCCCCGACCGAGCGAGGTGTCAGTCGTCGTCCTCGGTGGACTTGGTCGGCCGCTCGCCGAGCTCGGCATCGAGGCGCAGGATGCCCGAGCCGTCCTGTCCGATCAGGGTGATCCGGTCGATGATCTCCGAGACCGTGGACTCCTCCTCGATCTGCTCGTCCACGAACCAGTTCAGGAGCGGACGGGAGTCGACGTCGCCCTCCTTCTCGGCGGAGCGGTACAGCTCGCGGATCGACTCGGAGACCTTCTCCTCGTGGGCGAGGGCCGCCTCGAAGATCTCCCGGACCGGAAGCCCGGGAGCGATCGAGGCGGGGGTGATGGTGCCGATCGCGGCGTGGTTGCCGCGGTCCACGACGTGGTCGATGAACTTGTTGGCGTGCACCACCTCCTCATCGGCCTGGTGGCGCAGCCACGAGGCGATCCCGGTCAGCGACTGCTCGTCGGCCTCGATCGCGAGCTGGCGGTAGGTGGCCTCGGCGGTGAGCTCGAGGGTGATCTGCTCGGAGAACTTCTTCTCGAGGTCATGGCTCATCTTCATGGGCCCGACGATAGACGGGCCCATGAAGCGCTGTCAGCCCCCGCCGACGGCCGGGCGGATGCCGGTGTAGTGCGCGGACAGCCGGCGGTACTGGGGAGAGGCGAAGGCGACGAGCACGGCCAGCACCATCACCAGCCCGGCCAGGAGGAACATGAGGGCGATGCCGCGGGTGTGGCCGGTCCCCAGCAGCCAGCCGAGGAGCTCCTGGCCAAAGCCGCCGTCCATCCACGGGATCACCGCGAACTCGGTGAGGGGAGCCACGAGGAATGCCGTGACGGGCGCCGCCGCGGTCTCGAGGCTCTGGGCGACGCCGAACACGCGGCCCTGACGATGAAACGGCACCACGCGCTGCAGCACGGTCTGCTCGGCGGCCTCCGCGGCCGGCACGAGGCTCATGTAGACGAAGATGCCGACCGCGAAGAGGAGCCAGGCCTCACGGATCGCGAAGGTGGCGCCGATCAGCGCGACGGCGATGTCGACCAGCAGCAGGGTCCGGACCGGATTGCGTCCGAGACCGGTCCTCGCGACGACGGCGCCGCCGACGATGAAGCCGGTGCTGGTCACCCCCAGCACGACGCCCCACATCTGGGCGCTGAGCAGTTCGAGGCCGTACGGGTCCATGAGCGCCATGCAGACCCCGCCGACCAGGTTGTTGAAGCACGCGAAGAGGATGAGCGCCATCAGGCCGGGCACCGACCGGATCGCGGCGACGGAGCCGGGAAGGTCGATGCGCGCGCGCAGGGTCGCCGGTGCCTCTGCGCCGGAGGCCTCGGCGGCGGTGACGATGCGGGGCTCGGGGATCGAGACGCCGGAGAGGTGGGCGAGGGCGACACCGGTCGCGACGAGGGCGATCACGAGCGTCGGCCCCATGCCCAGGAACCCGATGGCCAGGCCCGAGAACACCGAGGTGACCATGAAGGCGATGCCCTGGACCATGCCGACCAGCCCGTTCGCCCGGTCGCGCACGCCGTCGGGCACGAGCAGGGTGACCGTGGTCGACAGTGCGATGTTGCGCATGTTCTCCACGACGCTCCCGCCCAGGATCACGAGCACGAAGATCCAGAAGGCGGCGGAGTCGACACGCAGGAACGAGGCGTGCGGGACGGTGAGCCACAGCAGGCCGGCCACCAGGTAGGCGCCGAACGTGATGCTCGAGGACATCAGCATGACCCGCTTCTTGCGGTGGTGGTCGACGATCACCCCGAAACCGAGCGAGCACACCGCGACCAGGGCCATGTACGCGCCGCCGACCACGCCGGTCGCGAGCACCGACCGGGTCTCGAGGTAGATCCAGAAGGTGAGCGCGAACCACAGGAAGCTCGTGGTCACGTTCGCGATGAGGGTGTTGACCAGGACCTGATGGAAGTTCTTCACGGAGGCCTCACAGGGTCTCGGGTCACGGACCGGGCGCCGGGACGCGGGTGCGGAGAGGGCGGCGTGCAGGCCCCCGTGGCATCAGTATGCGGACGGGGGCGGACAGCTCCTGTCCGGAGTCCACGCGAGCTCCACGAGCGCCCGCAGCACCTCGAGATCGATGTCGTCCAGGGCATTGACGCACACGCACCCGGCACCGAGGCGATGCTTCCCCAGCCGGGCCAGGAGCGCCTCCGCACCGTCGTGGCCCTGCAGCCCGTACAGGGAGATCGCCGCTCGTCGCGGGCTGAAGCCGACACGGAACCACGCCTGCTCGCCGCGGCCCCGGGGCAGAGCGTCGACAGAGCCGTAGCCGATCATGCTGGGACCCCACATGACCGGATCGTGCCCCGTGACCTCGCCCATGAGCACCAGCAGCCGCGCGCCCTCGGCTCGGCGCCGAGCGGTGGGCAGCGCGGCGCAGTACGCGAGCGGGTCCTCCTCGGTCGGGCCGGTCTTCGGGGCTGTCATGTCGGGATCGTAGACCTCCCTCGTCCGCCCTCGGGAAAACCCGTTGCACGCCACCGGGACGTGGGTCCACGATGAACACACACAGGAAGGAGGTGATCCGAGGAATGATTTCCCATCGGACGCGTGAGGTGGCTCGCCGCTGAGGCAGCCCTCGATCACTGATCGACGGACGCGCAGCGAATCCCACCGAGCTGCCCGAGCCCGCAGGCGCCGGACCTCGTCCCCCGGCACGCGCCCCGACCCCGGTCGGAGCGACGCCTGCGGGCTCGCCCATGCCCTTGCGGCCTGCCGGGCCGGCCAGCGAGGATCATGCCCATGACCACGACCTCCGCCGATGCGGCCCCCGCCCGTCCCGTCATCATCGGCCACCGCGGGGCCGCCCTGCTCGAGCCCGAGAACACGCTGCGCTCCTTCCGACGGGCCCTCGACGACGGTGCCGACGGCGTCGAGTGCGACGTCCACCTGAGCTTCGACGGCGACATCGTCGTCATGCACGACGAGAGCATCGACCGGACCGCCGATCTCTCCTCGCCCCGCCGCACCGGCACCCTCGCAACCCTCACCCGCGCCGCGCTCGACGAGGTCGTGCTCGGCGCGGGCGAGCGCGTGCCCTCCCTGCCCCAGCTGCTCGACCTGCTCGACGACACGGGCCGCACCGTCGACGGTGCCGTCCCCCAGGCCTATGTCGAGGTCAAGGCACCCCCGGCCGCCGAGGCGGTCGGCGAGCTGCTGGCCGGGCGCGAGGGCGCGACCGTCATCTCCTTCTTCCCCGACGCGCTCGCCGCGATCCGACGGAGCGCCCCGCACGTGCCGATCGGCTGGATCGTCCAGCGCACCGACGAGAACGTGTTCGCGACCCTTGCCGAGCTCGGTGCCGAGTGGCTCTCGGTCGACGTGAACGCCGTGACGCGCGCGGACGTCGACCGCGCCCACGCCGCGGGCGTGCGGGTGAACGTCTGGACCGTCAACACGGACGAACAACTGGACCGGGCGCTCGAGGCGGGCGCCGATTCGATCAGCACCGACGACGCTGGCTGGGCACTCGGTCGTCTCGGGCGGAGCTGAGCCCTGCGCCCATGGACCGACCCGTCGTCGACATCCCGGCGACCCCGACGGGCCTCGACGGCGCGCCCCTGCGCGTCACCCCCGCCTGGTGGCCCGAGCACCCCACCGATGCCGCGCTCGCCGCGGCCGCCGCGCACGGCACCCCCGTCCTCGGTGCCCGACGGGACGTGAACGGGACCGAGCTCGTCGAGACCACGTTCCTGGTAGAGGGCGACGGCGCCGATCGGGTGGTGCTGATCCACCTCAACACGCTGACCGACCGGCATCGCGAGGACCTGACCGGCGCGCTCGCGCCCCGCGTGCCCGGCACCCGCTGGCATACCCTGACCTACCTCCTGGCGCCCGACGCGATCGTCGGCTACCGGATCGTCGTTCGCGACCGGATCCCTGCCGACATCGGCGCCGAGCGCGCCGGCTGGCGCGCCGTGCATGCGGCGGGCAGGCCCGATCACTGCAACCCGCGCACCCTCACGGATGGCTTCGGGCACACGTCCTCCCTGTTCGCCGGCCCGGACGCCCGTGAGCACCCCGAGTGGGCCGGTTCCGCGCCCCCGATGCCCGAGGCGGCCTGGAGCGCGGTCCATGAGCTGGGGGACGACGAGCGCGCCGTGACCCTCTGGCAGGGGAGCGGCGCCGCGCCCCGCCGGCTGCTGGTCCTCTTCGACGGCCACACCTGGCGGCGCCTCGATACCGCGGCCCGCCTCGCCCGCCGTGCGCGCGCCTGGGACCTGCTCCTGATCGACTCCCCGTCCCTCCTGCAGCGGGCGCGCGAGCTGCCCGACCCCGACCGTGCCGCGGAGCTCGTGGCGGGCGCGATCACGCGGGCGTCCGCGGCGAGCGGCCTGCGCTGGGACCCTTCGCACGTGGTGCTCGCGGGCCAGTCCTACGGTGGTCTCGCGGCCGCGAGCCTCGTACTGCGCCGACCGGAGCTCGCGACGCGCGGCATCGCCCAGTCGGGCTCGTACTGGTTCGCAGGGAGCGGGGAATCCCGCACCGGACGCGGGGAGCTGCTGCGCTGGATCGCCGACGCGCCGGCGCCCGTCGGACGCCTCGTCGTGCAGGCCGGGAGCGAGGAGGGGGAGATGGCCGCGCTCTCCGCGGAGCTCGCGGCCGTGCTCGCCGCGCACGGCGCACTCGTGGGCCACCGCACCTACCCCGGCGGCCACGACTACGCGTGGTGGCGCCACGGTCTCTCCGACGGCCTGGACCTGCTCGAGGCGGAGGACCGGGCTCTCAGCGCACCCGGCCGGTGAGCGCGAGCTCGTCGTCGGCGGCCGGCGTCGCCGCGATGACCCAGGTGGCGGTGCGGTCCGGACGGTTGAGGTCCTGGACCTGGCACGTCGTCTCGAGCATGTCGCGGGACGAGTCCAGTCCGTGCTCGCACTCCCCGCTGATCGCGTAGTCCGACGCGTCCGTGTCCGAGGACAGCTGGCCGATGCCGTCGTCGAGGGACTCGACGCCGATCGGGTCGACCGCGGCGGGCAGGTCGAAGGTCGAGCCCGACGCGAACCACTCGTCGGGTGCGGCGTCGCCCTGCGGCGTGGAGGACGAGGCGTCGGCGCTCGGCGAACTCGGGCCGTCGGTGTGCGCAACGGATCGGGTGGAGGTCGGCTTGAGCGTCAGATGTGTGCTCGACGGCGACTCGGTGGGCGTGCTGCTGGGCTCCTCCGTCGGCGTGGACGTGCTCGGACTCTCCGGGACGCTCGGGCGCGCCGACGCGCTCGTGGTGGCGGACTCGCTCGAGGGCTCCGCCTCGCGCGCGGTCTCGCACCCGGTCGCGAGACCCGCGATCACGAGCACGGACGCCGCGACGCGCACGACCACACGGCTGCTGACGACGGACATGAGAGCCCCCTCGGGACGACGGCATCCACCCCGGCGCGATGGATCACGATCCAAGCATGCCCCGCTCGCCCGGGGGGAGGGGGCGTCGGACGTCTCCGGGAACGATCCGGGACGGCATGTGACTGGATAGCGTGGTGCCCACGACGCTTCCCGGGAGGTACTCATGGCAGACAGCGCACCCATCAGCCTGCGCCGCGGCGACATCACGGCCCTGACCGACGTCGACGCCATCGTCAACGCCGCCAATCACTCACTGCTCGGCGGTGGCGGGGTCGACGGCGCCATCCACCGCGCGGCCGGACGCGGCCTGCTCGAGGAGTGCCGCACGCTCGGCGGGTGCGACACGGGCGACGCCAAGCTCACGGACGGCCACGACCTGCCCGTCGCCCATGTGATCCACACCGTCGGTCCGGTGTGGGCGAAGACGAAGCCCGAGGAGAAGGACGCCCAGCTCGCCTCGGCCTACCGGCGCAGCCTCGAGGTGGCGCACGAGAACGGGCTGTCCCGCGTCGCCTTCCCCTCGATCTCCACGGGGGTCTACCGCTTCCCCGTAGACCGCGCCGCCCGCCTCGCGGTCGACACGATCCGGGAGACGACGGCGCGCCTCGGCGGCTTCGAGGAGATCGTGCTCGTCCTCTTCGACGACGCGACGTACGCCGCCTACGAGAAGGCGCTCGAGGCGTGACACGCGGGTGCGCCACCATGTGAGATCTTGCGTCCGTTTCGCGGAACGGACGGTGAGGGCGGCGCCTGGCCGCCGTCTCTAGGCTGACGTCGGCCGTGCGCCCCGCGTCGCACCGAGGAAAGGAATCCCATGCTCGATCCCACTCTGCAGCAGACCCTCGACGAGGTGCTCCGTCGCAACCCCGGCGAGCCCGAGTTCCATCAGGCCGTCCGTGAGGTCTTCGAGTCCCTGCAGGTGGTCCAGGAGCGCCACCCGGAGTACTCCGACAAGGGCATCATCACACGCCTGTGCGAGCCCGAGCGGCAGATCATCTTCCGGGTGCCGTGGGTCGACGACGCCGGCAGCGTGCAGGTCAACCGCGGCTTCCGTGTCGAGTACAACTCCGCGCTGGGCCCCTACAAGGGCGGCCTGCGGTTCCACCGCAGCGTGAACCTCGGCATCGTGAAGTTCCTCGGCTTCGAGCAGATCTTCAAGAACTCCCTGACCGGCCTCCCCATCGGCGGCGGCAAGGGCGGCAGCGACTTCGACCCCCATGGCCGGTCCGACGGCGAGGTCATGCGGTTCTGCCAGTCGTTCATGACCGAGCTGCACCGCCACATCGGCGAGTACACGGACGTGCCGGCCGGCGACATCGGCGTGGGCGCTCGCGAGATCGGCTTCCTGTTCGGCCAGTACAAGCGCCTGACCAACCGCTACGAGGCCGGCACCCTCACCGGCAAGGGCCTCGACTGGGGCGGCTCGCTCGTGCGCAAGGAGGCCACCGGCTACGGCGCCGCGATCTTCGCCGACGAGATGCTCAAGGCGCGCGGCTCGAGCTTCGACGGCCGTCGCGTCGCCGTCTCGGGCTCGGGCAACGTCGCCCTGTACGCGATCGAGAAGACCGAGCAGCTCGGCGGCATCGCCGTGACCGCGTCGGACTCCACCGGCTACGTCGTCGACGACGACGGCATCGACCTCGACCTGCTCAAGCAGATCAAGGAGGTCGAGCGCGGCCGCATCTCCGAGTACGCCGAGCGCCGCGGCGGGCGTGCCCGCTTCGTCGCGGGCGGCAGCGTGTGGGACGTGCCGGTCGCGATCGCGCTTCCCTCGGCCACCCAGAACGAGCTCGACGAGCAGGCCGCGAAGACCCTCGTCGCGAGCGGTGTCGAGGCCGTCTCCGAGGGCGCGAACATGCCGTGCACGCCGGAGGCCGTCGCAGTGTTCCGCGAGGCGGGGATCGCCTTCGGCCCCGGCAAGGCCGCGAACGCCGGCGGCGTCGCGACCTCGGCCCTCGAGATGCAGCAGAACGCCTCGCGCGATGCCTGGACCTTCGAGTACACCGAGGAGCGCCTCACGGCGATCATGAAGGGCATCCACACCACGTGCCTCGAGACGGCCGACGAGTTCGGCCGGCCGGGCGACTACGTGCTGGGCGCGAACGTGGCCGGCTTCCGCAAGGTGGCCGACGCGATGATGGCCTTCGGCGTCATCTGAGCATCACCGCCCGGCGCCGACACCCAGGCGCCGGGCGAGGCTGTCCCGCAGGACCGGGAGGGCCGCCGCGTGCACCGCGTCGCCGTCGGTGGCCCGCCGGGCCACGTGCAGGGACATCGCGGTGCGCTCGTAGGCCTCCCACGCGTCACGCCGGATCCGCAGCTCGTCGAGGTCGAGCGGGCGCTCGGGCTCCAGCTCGTGGACGGCACGGACGTAGGCGAGCAGGAACGCCTCGCGGGACTCGGCGTCCATCGGCACGTACCAGGGGCCGCCGTGCACCGTCCCGCCGATGATCGCCAGGTCCCGCGCGGGGTCGTCCGCCTGCGCCCACTCGAAGTCGATGTAGCGGGGAACGGGCCCGCGGCCGGTCTCGCCGTCCTCCCACACGACGTTGGTCGCGCACAGGTCACCGTGGGCGAGGGTGAAGGAGCCCAGACGCGCCGCGACGGGCTCGGCCGCCGCGCACACGGCGCGGGCGGCGTCCAGGAGCCGGGCGGTCAACGGCTCGTCCGTGAGCTCCGGGTGGTGCTCGCGCCACCAGGAGAAGGCCCCGTCGATCTCGGCGAGCATCGAGAAGGGGCCGCGTGCGAGGCCCACCTCCTGCTCGACGCGGGTCGCGCCGGGCAGCAGCCGGCCTCGACCCGGGAAGACGGGACGGTGCAGCACGGCCAGGGCCCGCGCATGCGCCGCCAGATGCGCGGGCGTCCACTCCGACGGCGCGAGAACCCGTCCGGGCACGTGCGTCGTGACCACATAGGGCAGGGCGATCGGGCTGCGTGCCGGGTCCGCGCACACGGCCACGGGCCGCGGTCCGACGGCCGGGTCGACGTGGTCGAGAGCGGCGATCTCCTCGCCGAGCGGCTGGGCGAGGTCGTCGAGCGGTCGCCACGGCACGCGCACCACGAGCGTCTCCTCGTGCGCGGGCGTGAGCCTCCACGCGACGAAGGACTCGCCGACGCCCGCGACCGCCACCTCCGCCGCCCGCGGGGTCTTCGCGCTGACAACGTCGTCAGGGATCAGCGTGCCGTCGCGCCACGCGGCCAGGACGCGCTCCCCGAACTCGGGGGAGGCGACGGCCGAGGCGGTGCCGAGAGTGCTCACCGCCCGGAGTCTAGGGCCGCCGGACGGCCGCGGTGCGGCGTCGCGGTCTACGCTCGTCCCGTCCCCGATCCACAAGGAGCCGCCCCGTGACGTCCGCAATGCTCATGGCCGCCCTCATCGGCCTGGGCGTGGGCGTGGTGGTGGGGGCCCTCGGGGCGGGAGGCGGCATCCTGGCGGTCCCGATCCTCGTCTACCTGCTCGGGCAGGATCCCCATGCGGCGACGGCGTCCTCCCTCGTCATCGTCGGCATGACGGCGCTCGTGAGCATCGTCCACCACGTCCGGCGTGGGAACGTCGCGTGGCGCGACGGACTCGTGTTCGCGGCGTGCTCGACCGTCGGGACGGCGGCGGGCTCGCGGCTGTCGGCCCTGGTCCCCGCGGCCGTGCTCATGCTCGCCTTCGCGTGCCTGCTCGCCGTGGTCTCGGTCGCGATGTTCCGCCGTGCGGCGTCGACCCGGCGCGAGGAGGCGGCGCACGTCCGGCGCACGCCCGGGGCCGAGAGCCCCGCGCCGGCCGTCCGCTCCCTGTCCTGGCCGGTGCTCGTGGCCACCGCGACCGCGACCGGCGCGCTCACCGGCTTCTTCGGGGTGGGCGGCGGCTTCATCGTGGTCCCCATGCTCGTGCTCGCCCTCGGCCTCTCCATGCGACGCGCGGCAGGGACCTCACTCCTGGTCATGCTCGTGGCGAGCGCGGTGGGGCTGATCTCCCGGATCGGCACCGACGTGCACGTCGACTGGGGGGTCACCCTGCTGTTCGCCCTCGGGTCGATGCTCGGCGGGTCGGTGGGCGGACCGCTGTCCGAGCGGGCCCGGGCCTCGACCCTCACGCTCGTGTTCGCGAGCCTGCTCGGCGCCGTCGCGGTCTTCACCCTCGCCGAGACGCTGCTCGGCTGACCTCTCCCGGCACCGAGCGCTCCCACGGCTCGACATCTCCCTCGACGGCCGTGAACAGGGGATGCGGGAGAGCAGGCGCGCCGGGCGCGGGCAGGCGGTCGAGCCAGTCGGGCGCGCGGTCGACACACTTGGCACGCAGGTGCTCGAGCTCGAGGGCGAGCTGCCCGTGGGTGACGGGGATCGACGGGAGCGCCGTGGGATCGACCGCTTCCCGGATCCGCTGCGCGTCGAAGCGATACCCGCGCGCAAGCGCCTCGTCGCGCACCCCGGACAGGTAGGCGCCCACGGCCGCGAGCGGGCGGACCTGCGCGCGGAACCGCTCGAGCTGGGGATGGCGGGTGTAGCCCCGGGTCTCGCCCGCGAGCACCTTCTGCGCGAGCAGGGCCTCGCGCCAGACGGCGACGAGCGCCGCGCGGTCGAGGATCGAGGGGTGCAGGCTCCACAGTCGCATGGGCCGATCCTGCCATCCGCCCCGTGCCGCCCGGTGGACCGTCCCTGCCATGACCAGGATAGAGGCGTGAGGGGGGCTTGCGGCAAGGGGCCGTCCGGGGCGCAGAATCCATGCCTCGCCCGCCCGCTGCCCTTTCCTGCCTCCGGAGATGCCATGACGCCTTCCCCGTCCTCGTCCGCCTTCGCCCTGCCCTCGCGCCTCGCCGAGAAGGCGGACCCCGCCCTGCTCGCCGCCGACGAGGTCCAGTTCGCGGCGATCGGCTCCGCGCTGTCGGCCTCCCTCGCCGATCTCGGCGCCCGTCTCGATCAGACCCTCCGCGCCCCGGCCCGGGACGGCCAGGAGCGGGTCGAGCGCGACGCCACCGCACGGAGCCTGCGCACGCGACTGCGCCGGTTCAGCCGCTTCTCCCTCGACGCGTGCCTGGGCCGCACCGTCGCCATGGACGGCACCGCGCCGCGCTACATCGGGCGCATCGGGATCGCCGACGAGCACGGTGATCCCCTCCTCCTCGACTGGCGCTCCCCGGCCGCGGAGCCGTTCTTCGCCGCGACCCGGGCGCATCCGCTGCACCTGGTGAGCCGGCGCCGCTACCGCTGGTCGGGCGGCCGGGTGCGGGACTACGTCGACGAGACCTTCCCGACCCCGGGCAGAGCGGAGGCCGCGGTCACGTCGCTCCCGACCGCTCCTGCCGCTCCCGATGACGACTCGGAGTTCCTGGAGAGCCTCGGCGAGGCCCGCACCCCGCGCATGCGCGACGTGCTCGCGACGCTCGCCGCGGACCAGGACGCGATCATCCGGGCCGACGCTCGCGCGGCGCTCGTGGTCGACGGCGGACCGGGGACCGGCAAGACCGTGGTGGCGCTGCACCGCGCGGCCTACCTGCTGTACGCCGATCCGCGGGCCCGGAGGGACGGCGTGCTCGTGGTCGGCCCCCACCGCCCGTACCTGCGCTACGTCGCCGACGTCCTGCCGAACCTCGGAGAGGACGACGTGCGCACGTGCACGCTGCGCGACCTCGTGCCCGAGGGCGCCGCCGCGCCCGTCGTCGAGGACGATCCGCGCGCCACCGCGCTCAAGGCCGACGGGCGGATGCTCGCGGCGATCGAGCCCGCCGTCGCCCTCTACGAGGAGCCGCCGACCGCCTCCCTCGACGTCGAGATGCCGTGGGGAAGCGTGCGCCTCGCAGCCCAGGACTGGGCCGACGCCTTCGCCGCCGTCGCGTCCGGAACGCCGCACAACCTGGCGCGGGCACAGATCCTCGACGAGCTCGCCGAGATCGTCCTGTCCCGGCTCGACGACGAGGACCTCGACGTCGACCGCGTGCGCGCCGACCTCGACCGGGACCGCGAGGTGATCGGCACGCTGCATCGGGCCTGGCCGATCCTCGACGCACCCGACCTGGTCGCCGACCTGTGGGAGGTGCCCGCCTACCTGCGCCGCTGCACCCCATGGCTCGACCGGGAAGAGTCCGCGCTGCTCCGTCGCGCCGATCCCCGCGCCTGGACCGACGCGGACCTGCCCCTGCTCGACGCCGCCCGCCATCGACTCGGCGATCCCGGGCAGGAGCGTCGACATCGACGCGCCGACGCGGCCCGGGCACGGAGGGAGGAGGAGCTGTCCGGTGTCATCGACGACCTGATCGCGAGCGACCAGACCGAGATGCTGCAGATGTCGATGCTGCGCGGCGAGGACCTGCGCGGCGCCCTCGTCGCGGCGACGGAGGGTTCGGACGCGGAGGCGGACGATCTGTCCGGCCCGTTCGCGCACGTGATCGTCGACGAGGCCCAGGAGCTCACGGACGCCCAGTGGGGCATGATCCTGCGGCGCTGCCCCTCCCGCAGCCTCACGATCGTCGGCGACCGGGCCCAGTCCCGCCGCGGCTTCCCCGAGAGCTGGACGGAGCGCCTCGCCCGGGTGGGCCTGACGAGCGGGGTCGAGGTGGCCACGCTGCACCTCAACTACCGCACACCGTCCGAGATCATGCGCGAGGCCGAGCCGGTCATCCGCGCCGTGCTCCCGGACGCGAACGTGCCCACCTCGATCCGGGAGACGGGAATCGCGGTGCGCCACGCCGGGCTCGCCGCGCTCGATGGAACGGTCGACGGCTGGCTCGCCGCGCACCCCGAGGGGATCGTGGGCGTCCTCGCCGCAGCGGATCCCGACGGCGACGGCGCGTGGCGCCGCGACGACCGGGTGCAGCTGCTGACCCCCGAGCTCGCGGCGGGACTCGAGTTCGATCTCGTCGTCCTGATCGACCCGGAGACGTTCGGCACGGGTGTGGACGGAGCGGTCGCGCGCTACGTCGCGATGACCCGCGCGACCCGGGAGCTCGTCGTGCTGGACGAGGCCGGGGACTGATCCCAGCGTCCCGTCGCCTCACCCCTTCCCGGCGTGCTCGGCGATGTGCAGGTCGAGGGGGAAATCGACCGTGCTTCCGGGGAACAGCAGGCGGCCCGCGGCGTCCGCCGCGGCGAGGATCGCCGACGCCGCGGCGTCCGCCTGCTCGGCGGGCGCGTGCACGATCACCTCGTCGTGCAGGAAGAACGCGAGGTGAGCCTGGTGCTCGAAGCCGGGCCCCGAGGCGTGCGCCGCCTGCTCGGCCGCGACCGGCTCGAGCCGTGCGAGACGAAGACGAAGGTCTGCCATCCACGCGAGGGCCCATTCGGCGGCCGTGCCCTGGACGATGAAGTTGCGGGTGAAGCGACCGCGGGTACGGGCCGATCGGGCCGCACGCTCCTGTTCCGCCGTCGAGGCATCCGGCAGATGCGCCGCGGTCTGGGCGGCGGCCCACTCGGGGTCGGGCGGCGGCGACGAGCGACCGAGCCATGTCGTGACGGTGCCTCCCACCTCACCGACCTCGGCGGCACGGTCGACGAGCCGCATCGCGTCGGGAAAGGTGCGTCGCAGTCGCGGCACCAGGCGGGCGCTGTCGCCCGTCGTCGACCCGTAGAGCGCACCGAGCACGGCCACCTTCGCCTCGGCGCGGGTCTCGACGACCCCGGCCTCGACGATCCCGGCGTACAGGTCGGTCCCGGCTCCCGCGGCGGCCATCGCGGCGTCACCCGCCATCGCGGCGAGCACGCGCGGCTCGAGCTGGGCGACGTCGGCGGCGACGAGGAGCCACCCTGGATCGGCCCTCAGGGCAGGCCGGAGCTGCCGGGGGATCTGCAGCGCACCACCTCCGCTCGATGCCCAGCGGCCGGTCACGACCCCGGCGGGCACGTAGACGGGGCGGTACCGGCCATGGTGGACCCACTCGTCGATCCACGACCAGCCGTTGGCGACCAGGAGGCGCGAGAGCTTCTTGTAGCGCAGGAGGGGCGGGATCGCGGGATGCTCGTGTTCCGCGAGTTCCCACCGCGAGGTCGAGGCCACGTCGATGCCTGCACGGCGCAGCGCGCGCAACAGGCGCGGCGGGGAGTCGAGGCTCAGCGTCCGGTCACCGAGGGCGGCCCGGACCTCGGCGGCCGCTTCCGCCATCATGACGGGCATCTGCCCGCCGGCCGGGCGCGGACCGAGGGCCTCGCGCAGCAGCCGGTCGTGCTCGGCCGCATCCCAGGGCATGCCCGCGGCGTGCAGCTCGGCGGCCACGAGCGCACCCGCCGACTCGGCCGCGAGCAGCAGACGCAGCCGTCCCGGCTCCGCGGCGCTCTCGGCCGCAGCTCGCTGTCGGTCGAACTCCGCGAGCGCCTCCTCGAGGTCGTTCGGGACGGACGTCGAACGCCCGGTCGAGCCGTCGAGCGAGAACAGGGTGCCTTCGGCGGGCGGCTCGGCGACCAGATGCTCGGAGGGGACGTCCCACACCGCGGCGGCCCGTAGCGCCTCGGGCTCCTGGACGACCTGCGAGGTGCGCAGCACGGCGTGGACGAGGCGGAGGTCATGGCAGCGCCCGATCCGGACCCCGGCATCGAGGAGCGCCGGGTACCAGTCGGCGGTGTCGCTCCACACCCAGCGCGGCGCGTCCTCGGCCTCGTGCGCGGCGACCCGGGCGGCGAGATCGGCCGCAGACAGGACGACCGGCTCGTCCTGCTCACCGGTCTCATCGACGTCGACGAGACCGATACGTCCCTCGCCGAAGTGGCCGACGACACACCACGGGCGTCGCGATCCAGCGGTCATCGGGCCATCCTTCCACCCGATGCTCCCGTGCCGTACAGGCGAGGGCACCTGGCCCTAGCCGGGACGAAGATGCCTCGCGAGAAGCGCCGCGAGCTTCACCTCGACGACCGACTGGCGGTCGATGACGAGGTCTGGAGGCAGGTCGAACTCTCGGAACGCGGCGGGGTCCGCCGACACATCATGTCCTCGCGCCTCCGCCGGCCCGGCGGCATCATCGGCCGGGATGCTCGCCGTGTCGTCGGATGGAGGGTGTGCCCGTCGGCGTCGCCCTTCGAGCGGGGTGCTGGTGCGCCGGGTGGTGATCCCGAGACTCGAGGTCCATGTCACGACCCGCGCACCGTCGTCGCCCATCCAGGCGCGCACCCGGGCCATGAGCTCGCGTGTCCAGTTGCAGTGCGCACACAACCCGGCCCCGTTGGCCAGGGACGTCGGCCCGCCGTCGGCGAACGCCTGGATGTGGTCGATGTGACGGATCGGGGCACTGCAGAACGGACCCATGCACCCGGACTGCCCCATCCGGATCACCCGCGCCAGCGCCACCGGGAACGTCCGCGCGCGGGACTCGACGGCGACCAGCTCCCCGGAGCCCGGATGCGTATACAGGCGCCGCAGGACTGCCTGGACCTCCCGGTCCACGCCCCGCGGGGCCACGATCGAGGCGAGCGCGGTATCCGAGGGGATGGTGCCGTACCCCTCGATGACCGCATCACCCTGCCGGCCGGCCAGCAGCACCCGGTCGGTCACGACCACACCGACATCCAGACGGACCGGATCCATCGCCTCGTCCCGACCCAGCAGAGTGTCCGCGAGCAGGTCGGCCATGGCCTGCCCGTGACCGCGCGAGTCGCCCTGGGCGCGCAGACGCTCGGCGGCCACCGACAGCTTCTTGCCGATCGCAGCCGCGTCGATCCCCGACAGCGTCGCGTGCAGACGCCCCATACCGTGGACACCCCGCACGATGCTCACCGACCGATCCGTGCGCGCTCGACGATGCCGCCGCGCGAAGGAACCGGGATCCAGACGATGCGCGATCAGATCGACCTCCTGCTCCCACTGGCGCACCGACGCGTCCTGGAGATACGGGAGGTGATCGACGACGATCCCGTCGACCTCGCCCCGCAGGACGGCTCCTAGCGGCCCGCTCGTGGTGCCGATCGTGAGGGCTGACGCCTCCGGCAGGGTGCCGTCGGCCAGAGCGCGATGGGTGCGGGGCATGTCCGCCGTCAGGCGACGCACCGCGGCCACGCGCCGCGAGGCCGCCGCCGGAGACAGACGCGAGGCCATCGCCACGTGATGCGCCGTCGCCCGCCCCCGCGCCCCCTCGGGGACCTCCTGCTGGGCCTCGGTCTCGCGGAGCCTCGCGTCCAGGGCCATGATCGCGTGATCCTCCACGGCAGCGAGCGCCGACCGCAGCACACTCGCACGGGCCAGCACCTCGGTCGCCTCCCGCGACCCCAGATCCTCAAGCACCCGGCCAGGAACCTCCGCGAGGACGGCGGCCACGGCCCCGAGGTCCACCCCGCCGAGCCGAGCACGACACCCCTGCACCACGTCGACACGCAGACCCTCACCGGGAGGGGCATCGCCCTCCGGAGTCACGTCTCGCGGGTTCGTCGTCATGCGACCATCACATCGCAGGGGTGTGACAATCGGGATCGCTCCAGCTGCGGAGTGGGGAGAACGTGCGTGTGACCCCCCGCCTTCTATGCTTCTGACGTGCCTGATCAGACCGCTCCGGGGCCCGACCGGGCCGACCTCCCCGACCGGGCCGACCTCTCCGACCGGGCCGACCTCTCCGACCGGGCCGACGTCCCCGTCCGTGCGGAGCTCAACCGGACCGCGCGCGGCATGCTCCGGCTGGGCCCCGCCCGCGCGGACGCGGCACCGGCCCTGCGGATCTCGCTCTCGCTCGCCGCGCCCCTCGCGCTGCTGCTCGCGATCGGGCACCTCGAGTGGTCGCTGTTCGCCTCGTTCGGCGCCTTCACCTCGATCTACGGGCGGTACCAGACGACCACCGCGCGCGTGCGCCAGCAGCTTTTGGTCGGCATCCTGCTCACGTGCTGCGTGGCGCTCGGGGCGGTGATCGCGGCGATGTTCGCGTCGAGCGGCACCGATGCGACGAGCGCCGTCACCCCCGTGCACAGCCTGGTCACCGTGATCGCGGGGTCGCTCGTCGCCGGGGTGAGCGCCGTGCTCATCCAGGTGCGTGGCCTCAAGCCGGCCGGCCCGCTCTTCCCGGTCTTCGCGACCACGGCGGTCGCCTCGGCGCCGGTCTCGGCGCCGGTCTGGCTCGCGGTCCTGATCGCCCTCGTCTCGGCGTCGTGGTGCGTGCTGCTGAGCCGCCTCGCGCAGTGGACCGGTGAGGGACCGATCGACGGCGCATCCCCGGACGTGGTCCTGCCCGTCCCGCGCGCGGAGCGACGCCGCGAGTTCTCCCGGTACGCGCTCGTGGCGCTCGCGGGCGGAAGCATCGCGACCCTCACCGGCATCGCCTCGCCCTACTGGGCCCAGGTCGCGGCCGTCGTCCCGCTGTCCGCGCCCGGACGTCGCGCCCAGGTCGAGCGGGGACTGCACCGCATCGTGGGCACGGCGATCGGGGTCCTCGTGACCGCTTTCCTGCTGTCGTTCCCCTCCCAGCCGTGGCAGACCCTCATCTGGGTGGTGCTCCTGCAGTTCCTCGCCGAGCTCGTCGTGCTGCGCAACTACGCGCTCGCCCTCACCTTCATCACGCCGCTCGCCTTGCTCATGGTGCAGCTCGCGCACCCGCGCCCCGCCCTCCCGCTGCTGCTCGCGCGCGTCGCCGAGACCGGCATCGGCGCGACGGTCGGCATCCTCGGCGTGCTCGTGTCCGTCGCGCTCGCACGCCGGACCCGGCGTCGCTGAGGCGTCGCGCTCACTCCACGGACGCGTCCTCCGGGCCCTGCTGCTGGGCCGCCGCCCACTCCTCCACACGGCGTGCGCTCTCGGCCTCCGACAGGTCCTCGACGCGGGACATGATCGACCAGCGCACCCCGAAGGGGTCGCGGATCGAGGCGAACCGGTCGCCCGAGACGAAGGTGCTCACGTCCTCGCGGACCGTCGCGCCGGCCTGCACGGCCCGCTCGACCACGTCGTCGACGTCCGCGCAGTACAGGCCCATCGAGTAGCAGTCGGCGTCACCGTCGGGGAGCGGCACGAGGCCGTAGGCGGGCTGGGGCTCGCCGAGCTGCAGGTGGCCGTGGCCGAAGTCCAGCTCGGCGTGGGCGACGACGCCGCCCATCTCGGTGACGCCGATGACGCGGGCACCGAACACCGAGCGGTAGAACTCGATCGCCTCGCTCGCACGCTCGACGGCGAGGAAGGGGGTCAGGCTGGTCAGGCCGCGGGGGATTCCATCGGTCGTGTGCTCGCCGGTGATGCCGTGTCGGGGTGTGTCGTGATCGCTCATGATGGGACCGTAGGAGTCTCCGCGCGCCGCCGGCTTGGAGATTCGCGACGACCACGCCGAAAGAAGCCCCATGGACGAGTCCCCGCCCGGCATCGACGCCGGTGACCGGCGCGGCGTGCTGTACCCGGCGCGGTTGCCCACGTTCCATCGCGAGGGCGCCCCGGCCTCGCTCGCCGCTCTCGTCCGGTGGTTCTGGTTCCCCCGCTGGGACCTCCCTCCCGGCGAGGTCTCCCGCCAGGACCTGCTGCCCTTCCCCGCCTCCAACCTCGTGGTCCAGCTCGACGGCGTCACGCTCGCAGGGCCCGCGACGGGCCGCGCCCATCGCGATCTGCAGGGGCGCGGGTGGGCGGTCGGCGCGCTCTTGCGGCCGGCCGGACTCATGACGCTGCACGCCGAGCCGTCCCGTCTCCGCGACATCGAGGTGGCCATGCCCGCGCCAGGCCTCCACCGCGGCATCGCAGAGGCGATGGAGCTGCCCGACGAGGCCGCGGGACGCCGCCACGCGATCGGGGTCTGGGAGACCTGGGCCGCCGAGCACTTGGGCGTGCCGGGGGAGACGGGCCTGCTCGCCAACACGATGGAGGACCTCATCGCGACCGACCCGGAGCTCGTGCGCGTCGAACAGGTGGCCCGGCGCCTGGGCATCTCGATCCGTGGTGTGCAGCGCCTCGCGCACCGCTGCATCGGGCTGCCGCCGCTCGCCGTGATCCGCCGCTACCGCCTCCAGGAGGCCGCCCAGCGGCTGCGCGAGGACCCGGCGCTGAGCGTCGCGCAGGCCGCCGCGGACCTCGGCTATGCCGACCAGGCGCATCTGGCCCACGACTTCCGGCAGGTCCTCGGCACGACGCCGAGCGCCTACCGCACGGGACGCGGCGCCTGAGACTCGGACCGTTCGTCCCGCCCTCGCACGCGTCCGCGCACGTACGATCGGGGCAGACCGGGAGACCGGCCCCCCGATGACGTGGAGGTCCCGATGACGACGCCCGAGCAGCCGGCGACGTCGATCGGCGTGCCCGTCTTCGTCCTCTCGGACGCCACGGGCATCAGCGCCGAGACGATGGCCAAGGCCCTCCTGCTGCAGTTCCCCGACGTGCCCTTCACTTACGAGCTGATCCCGTTCATCACGAGCGTCGACGAGGCGCACGAGATCGTCGCACGCATCGACGCCACCCGGGACGGTCCCGCCGAGCCCCTCGTGTTCATGACGGTCGTGAGCGACGACGTGCGGCGCGTCCTGCGCACGGCGCGCGTCCCGATCGTCGACTTCGTGGGCGACCACATGCCCGTGATCGAGGCCGCCCTGGGCCGGTACGGCGACCGGCAGCCCGCGCGGCTGCACTCGGTCGGGGACGTCCGGCGCTACCACCGCCGGATGGCGGCCGTCGAGTTCGCGATCGAGCACGATGACGGCCAGAGCCTGCGGGCCCTCGACAAGGCCGACATCGTCCTGCTGGGCCCCTCCCGCTGCGGCAAGACGCCCACCACGATGTTCCTCGCCCTCCAGCACGGCAGGTTCGTGGCCAACTACCCGCTCATCGACGAGGACCTCGAGACCGACGAGCTGCCCGGCCCCGTCCGGCCGCTGCGCGATCGCTGCTTCGGCCTGCTCTCGAGCCCGCAGCGCCTCCACGACGTGCGCGAGGAGCGCCGTCCGGGCTCCCGGTACGCCTCGATGCCCCAGGTGCGCTGGGAGCTGAGCCGCGCCCGCAGCCTGTACCGCGACCACGCGATCGATTTCGTCGACACCTCCACCCGGTCGGTCGAGGAGATCGCCACGATCCTCCTCCAAGGATTCCCCCGTCCCGGGGGACGAAAGGACGCCTCATGATCCGGAACGTCGCACGCTTCTCCGAGCTCGGCATGGGCGATGTCGAGACGGTCGGCGGCAAGAACGCGTCCCTCGGCGAGATGGTCTCCCACCTCGCCTCCCTCGGCGTGGCGGTGCCCGACGGCTTCGCGACCACGGCCGCGGCCTACCGCCGCTTCCTGGGCGAGACGGGACTGGCCGACGAGATCAACACGGCCCTGGCCGACCTCGACATCGAGGACACCGTGCGCCTGGCCGCGGTGGGCGGCCGCATCCGCGATCACGTGCGCCGCCAGCCCTTCCCGCCGGACCTCGAGGCCGACATCCGCAGCGCTTACGCCGGGCTCGCCGCCGACAGCGGCGACGAGGTCTCCTTCGCCGTGCGGTCCTCGGCGACCGCCGAGGACCTGCCCGACGCGTCCTTCGCGGGCCAGCAGGAGACGTACCTGAACGTGCGTGGCGTCGACGCCGTGCTGCAGGCGGTCCGCGAGGTCTTCGCCTCGCTCTACAACGACCGCGCGATCGCCTACCGGGTCCACCACGCCTTCGACCATGCCGCGGTCGCGCTGTCCGCGGGCGTGCAGCAGATGGTGCGCACCGACCTCGGCTCGAGCGGCGTCATGTTCACCGTCGACACCGAGACGGGCTTCGACGGGGCCGTGTTCATCACCTCGGCGTACGGCCTCGGGGAGGCCGTCGTCCAGGGCGCCGTCAACCCCGACGAGTTCTACGTGCGCAAGGATTCGCTGCGCGAGGGCCGCTCGGCGATCCTGCGCAGGACGGTCGGCGAGAAGGCCACCAAGATGGTCTACACCGACGACCCCACCATCGGACGGACCATCGAGGTCGTGCCCGTCGACCCGGCCGATCAGCGCCGGCTGTCGCTCAACGACGAGCAGGTGACCGAGCTGGCCCGGCACGCTCTCGTGATCGAGGAGCACTACGGACGTCCGATGGACATCGAGTGGGGGCTCGACGGCGTCGACGGACGGCTCTACATCCTGCAGGCGCGCCCCGAGACGGTCCAGTCCCGCCACGCCGCCGGCGGGGTCCAGAAGTACGCGCTGAGCGAGCGCGGCCGCGTGCTCGTCGAGGGCCGGGCCATCGGCCAGCGCATCGGTGCAGGCCCGGTGCGGGTGCTCGCGTCGATCGACCGGATGCACGACTTCGTGCCCGGGGAGGTGCTCGTCGCCGACATGACGGACCCGGACTGGGAGCCGATCATGAAGCGGGCGAGCGCGATCGTCACCGACCGCGGCGGGCGCACGTGTCACGCGGCGATCATCGCGCGCGAGCTGGGCATCCCCGCGGTCGTCGGGACCGGCGGCGCGACGACGGAACTCGTCGACGGCACGCCCGTGACCGTCTCGGCGGCCGAGGGCGACACCGGCTACGTGTACGAGGGACAGCTCGACTACGAGGTGACCTCGACCGACGTCGAGGAGATGCCGGCCCTCGACCTGAAGATCATGATGAACGCGGGCGCGCCGGAGCAGGCGTTCGCGATGTCCCGGATCCCGTGCGACGGTGTGGGTCTGGCCCGGCTGGAGTTCATCATCAACCGCCAGATCGGCATCCACCCCGCGGCGCTGCTCGCCCTCGACACCCTCGAAGATGCCGCCCTGCGCGAGCGGATCGAGCACATGACGGCGGCCTACCCCTCGCCCCGCGAGTACTTCGTCTCCCGCGTCGCGGAGGGCGTCTCGACCATCGCGGCGGCGTTCTGGCCCCGTCCCGTCATCGTGCGCCTGAGCGACTTCAAGTCCAACGAGTACGCGAACCTCGTGGCCGGTGAGCTCTTCGAGCCCGACGAGGAGAACCCGATGATCGGCTACCGCGGGGCCTCACGGTACGTGTCCTCCGAGTTCGCCGAGTGCTTCGCGATGGAGTGTGCGGCGATGAAGCGGGTACGGGACGACATGGGACTCACGAACGTGCGCCTCATGGTGCCGTTCGTCCGCACCCCCGACGAGGGCCGCCGCGTGGTCGAGCTGATGGCCTCCCACGGGCTGCGGCGCGGGGAGAACGGACTGCAGGTGATCATGATGTGCGAGATCCCCTCGAACGCCGCGACCCCCGAGGCGTTCCTCGACCACTTCGACGGCTTCTCGATCGGATCGAACGACATGACCCAGCTGACCCTGGGCCTCGACCGGGATTCCGCGCTCGTGGCCGACCAGTTTGACGAGCGTGATCCCGCGGTGCTGTTCCTGCTCGAGCGCGCGATCCGGGCGTGCCGTGCCCAGGGCAAGTACATCGGGATCTGCGGCCAGGGCCCCTCGGATCACCCGGACCTCGCCGAATGGCTCATGGACCAGGGCATCGAGTCGATGTCGCTCAACTCCGACACGATCGTCGAGACCTGGCTGCGCCTCGCGCGGCACGGGGGGTGAGGCGGCGGCTCCTCGAGGGGTGGCACTAGCGTGGGCGGCGAACATCGGCCGGTGCGTCGCACCGGGCACACCGCAGAAGGAGAGCCATGAACGCCGAGGACCACACCACGAGCCGCCAGATCCACCTCGTCTCCCGCCCTGAGGGATGGCCGACCGAGGACACGTTCCGGCTCGAGGAGGTGGAACTGCCCGAGCTGGGTGAGGGCGAGGTCCGCGTGGCCAACGAGTTCGTGTCGGTCGATCCCTACATGCGCGGCCGCATGGTCGAGCAGGAGAGCTATGTCGAGCCCTACCGCCTCGGAGAGGCGATGGACGGCGGCGCCGTCGGCCGGGTGACCGCCTCGCGCGACGCCTCGCTGCCCGAGGGCACGCTCGTCCAGCACATGCAGGGCTGGAGGGACGTCGCCCAGGGACCGGCCGCGACGTTCACGGCCGTGCCCGAGATCGAGGACGCGTCCTCATCCGTGCACCTGCACCTCCTGGGGATGACGGGACTGACCGCATATGCCGGGCTCGTCGAGGTCGGGCGGCTGCGAGAGGGCGAGTCGGTCTTCGTCTCGGGGGCGGCGGGCTCCGTCGGGACGGCTGCCGGTCAGTTCGCGCGGCTGCTCGGCGCTTCCCGGGTCGTCGGCTCCGCCGGGTCCGACGAGAAGGTCGCCGTGCTCACCGAGAAGTACGGCTACGACGCCGCGGTCAACTACAAGGACGCCCCCATCCGCGAGCAGCTGCCGGACGTGATTCCCGACGGCATCGACGTCTACTACGACAACGTCGGCGGTGATCATCTCGAGGCGGCCATCGACGTCATGAACCGCGGCGGGCGCGGCGTGCTGTGCGGAGCCATCTCCTCCTACAACGAGCGGACCGCGAGGCCCGGGCCGGACAACCTCGGCCGCCTGATCACCTTCTCGCTGTCGCTGCGCGGCTTCACCGTGCGCGAGTTCGCCGAGCGGTACCGCGACGAGTTCGCCGATCGCGCCGGCACCTGGCTGCGAGAGGGACGGCTCGTCTACGACGAGACCGTGGTCGACGGTGTGGAGAACGCCCCGCAGGCCTTCATCGACATGATGAAGGGCGCGAACATCGGCAAGATGCTTGTGCGCACCTGACGCCGACGTCCCCTGCGGGGACCCGTCCGCTCCGCGTCAGCCGCGTGCGGTCGGGAACATCTGCGCGTGCGCGTCGGCCGAGGACACGACCTGTTTGCCGAAGGGGAAGCAGGTGACGGGGATCAGCTTGAGGTTCGCCCACGCGAGCGGGATGCCGATGATCGTGACGGCCTGGGCGACGGCGGTCAGCACGTGCCCGAGCGCGAGCCACCAGCCGGCGATCACGAACCAGATCACGTTGCCCAGCGAGCTGCCCACGCCGCCGCGCCGGGTGTCGACGACCTCGCGGCCGAAGGGCCACAGCACGAAGCCGGCGATCCGGAACGAGGCGACGCCGAAGGGGATGGTCACCACGAGGATGCACGCGAGCACGCCCGCGATGACGTAGCCGAGGAACAGCGACCATCCCGCGGTGACGAGCCAGATGAGGTTCAGGATGAGGGAGATCACGGTACGCATGGTTCGAGCCTAGGGCCCCGTCGCGGCCTCCGGGAGGGACCCGGTGCTCTCCACGAGGTCGATCTGGGGGCCGAACAGGCCCAGCACGTGAAGCGCGGCCTGCCCGTTCTCCGGTGTCGAGGCGGCGCACGCATCGGTCACGACGGTCACCCGCACGCCGGCATCGGCGGCCGCGAGCGCCGTCGCGATCACGCAGCAGTCCGTCGAGACCCCGGCGAGCACCAGGTGGGGGCGCTCGCCGACCCGCGCCGCGAGCTGCGGGCCCCACTTGCCGAACGTCGGCTCGTCGACGGTCGGGTGGGCCGACAGCACGGCGGCGCCCTCGACGAGCGCGTACAGCGGGTCGTCGGCGGGCACGTCGGCGAAGGGCCATGCCCGGAAGTAGTCACCCCAGGCCGTCGACCGGTCGCCGGTCGGGAGCCAGCGCGTCACGAGCGTGCGCTCGGGCCCGAAGCGGGCGGCGAGGCGCACGATGCGCTCCATCGCCGCGGGGAAGGCGGGAGACGCCCACGCCGAGGCGGGGTCGGCGAAGATGCGCTGGGGGTCGATCACCACGAGCCAGGGACTCGCGGCGGCTGCGTCACGCGCCACGGCGCATCAGCCCTGCCTCCTGGCGCTGGATGCGTCCGCGCCGCGCCACCAGCGTGACCAGGAACGACAGCACGAGAGCGACGATCACGCCGAGGTTCGCGTACGCCCACGTACCCTCCTTGCCGCCGATCAGCCCGAGCAGGTAACCCTGCCAGTTGTTCCACGGCGCGTCCTCGGCGAAGGAGTTGATGACCAGGCCCCAGCCGATCAGCGACGCCACCACCATCGTGCCCACGGACACGCCGTCGACCGCGCCGTAGCGGCCGCGCGCGTCGAACAGCGCGGCCTCGTCGTAGTCGGTGCGACGGCTCAGGACGTCGGCGATCAGGATGCCCGCCCACGACGCCATCGGCACGCCGAGGGTGATGAGGAAGCTCTGGAAGGGGCCGATGAAGCTCTGGGCGAAGAAGGCGACCCAGATCGTGCCGACCGTGAGGATGACTCCGTCGATCGCGGCCGCTGCGGGGCGCGGGATGCGGATCCCCAGACTCAGCAGGGTCAGCCCCGAGGAGTAGATGCCGAGCACGGCGCCCGAGACGAGGGTCAGGATCGCGACGATCCAGAACGGGATGAGCGCCCAGAGCGGCAGGATCGTGGTGAGGGCCCCGATGGGGTCACCGCCGATCGCATCGGCGAGGGACTGGTCGGAGCCGGCGAGCAGGAGCCCGAAGACGACGAGCACGACGGGGGCGGCAGAGCCGCCGATCGTGTTCCAGGCGACGATCGAGGAGTCGGACGCGGAGCGGCGCTGGTAGCGCGACCAGTCCGCGGCGATGTTGATCCAACCCAGGCCGAATCCCGTCATGACCATGACGAGGGCGCCGATCATCTGCTGGAGGGAGCCGTCGGGCAGGGAGGCGACGGTGCTCCACCGGATGTGCGGGACGGTCAGGATCATGAACAGGATCGTCATGGCCCCGGTGGCCCACGTGAGGATCGACTGCAGCCGCATGATCGTGTGGTAGCCGAGCACGGCCGCCGAGACGATGAGCGCGGCGATGAGGATCGCCGCGATCACGGTCACGACGCCGCCGCTGCCCCAGCCGAGCGCGTGGAACACGGTCGCCGTCGCGAGCACGGCCGTGATCGACAGCGAGGTCTCCCAGCCGATCGAGGTCAGCCACGAGATGATGCCCGGCAGCTTCTGGCCCTGCACGCCGAAGGCGGCGCGCGAGAGCACCATGGTGGGCGCGCTGCCGCGCTTGCCGGCGATCGCGACGAGCCCGCACAGGGCGAAGCTGATGATGATGCCGACGATCGCGACGACCGTGGCCTGCCACAGCGAGATGCCGAAGCCCAGCAGATAGCTGCCGTACGTCATCCCGAAGACGGAGACGTTGGCGGCGAACCATGGCCAGAACAGGTCGTGCGGGGCGGCGGTCCGCTCCGACTCGGCGATGATCTCGATGCCGGTGGTCTCGACGAGCGCACCGGGACGGTCGGAGTGCTCGCTGCTCGAGGGGACAGGGTCGGCGGGCCTTGGGGACGGGAGGGACGACACGGGCGCCTCCGTGGGGATGCGGGGAGCGGGACGGGATGCAGGGCACATCCTTGCAGAGTCCCAGCGGGTCAGCTCTCCGTCTCGTCGTCCACGAGGACCGGGACGAGATCCTCGAGGATCGCGCGGAGGGTGGTCGCCGAGACGTCCGTGATCTGCCGGGAGCGCTCGGCGTCGTAGCCCTCGATCGTGCCATTGTCGAGCACCCGCAGGCGGTCCTCGGTGCCGAAGAAGGTGGCCTGGCGGCCGGCGCCCTCCGTGATGGAGGTGAGCACGGCCAGGGAGCGGGTGCCCTCGACCCGGTAGTCCTCGATCGGGCCCTCGGGTGTCACGGTCTCGATCGCGCCGTCCTCGTGGGCGGACTCGAAGGGATCGACGAAGACCGCGAGACGCTCGGGCAGGGCGTCGAGGGTGGGAAGGCTCAGGTGGTGGAAGCCGTCGATCGTCACGTATTCCTCGAGCACGCCGCCGCCGGGGAAGAGGTAGAGCCCGAGCACGGTGGTGCCGCCCGCGAGCGTGCGGGACACGGTCATCATCGCCTCGGGGATGCGGCGCAGGGTGATCGCGCCGGCCAGACGGCGGTCGAGCTGCACGGCGCGCTCGCGGGGGTCGCCGTCGCCGACCACGACCTCGCCCTCGTCCTCGCGCCCCTCGGGGGAGACCGTGACCAGACGGCGTGCCGCGAGCGAGCGGACGGCGGCGGCCGACGACGACTCGGCGTCGATTCGGTCCTGTGCCAGGTAGGGGCCGCCGAGCAGCTCGAGGGCGGCGGGACCGGCGAGTCCCAGCAGCTCCTCGTCGGTGAGCACGAGCAGCTCGTCGGGGTCCGGCGAGGCGGCCGCCAGCAGCTCGAGGGCACCGAGCATGTCCCGCTCGGTGACCTGGATGTCACCGGCGTGGTCGGTCGATGTCGACGTGGTCATGCAGGCCCTCCTTCAAGGGGACGGCGGAGAGAGGGGAGCGGCGGAGGCGGCGGACCCGCTGGTCTCACCCGAACACACTGTGCCAGGCGTTGGACACTCCGTCGCCGATCGCCTCGCCGGCATCGGAGGCGAAGTCTCCGACCGTGTCCGCGGCGTCCCCGACGGCCGAGGAGGTCGCGTCCCACACCTCGCCGGCGGTCTCCGAGATCGAGTCCCAATTGTCGTAGACCAGCTTGCCGACGTCCGCGAGCGCCGCCCCGGCCGTGATCACGGCTCCCACGGCGGCGAGCGGACCGCCCACGACCGCGCCGACGCCGGTCGTGGACATGAGGCCGCCCGCGAGCATGAGGGAGCCGCCGAGGGTCTGGGCGCCGCCCGTGATCGCGTGGAAGGTGTCGCCCTTGCCGATCGAGTCGATCATCTGGTAGCCGCCGAACGCGATGTCGATGCCCGGGAGCGCCTTGCCGAGCCACGGCGCCGCCTTGGTGAGGAAGGGGACCTTCTCGGCGACCGCGCCGATGCCCGAGTCGATCCAGCCGAAGAAGTTCTTGGGCCCGAAGCCCGTCGGCACGCCGAGCTTGCCGAGCAGGCGGGCGGCGAGACCCGAGTACTCCTTGCCGGTGCTCAGGACCTTACTCGTGATCTCCTGCCCGTACTTCCAGGTGCCCGCCGCGAACTGGAAGACGTCCTCGGCACCGCCGAGGAAGCGGCCCCAGGTGCGGACGTCGCTCACGAGGTCCCACGCCTTCTTGGACTTCGAGAACAGGCCCTGGAGCTTGTTGTAGGCCTCGATCCCGCCCGGGATGATGTCCCACACGCCGCCGGGCGTCGAGCCGTCGTCGGGAGCGCCCTGCTCGCCACTCTGGGAGGCGGTGTCCTGCTCCTCGGCCTCGTGGTCGAGCGTCGTTCCCACGCCGCCGAGCTTCGCGACGACGTCATCGAGGGAGGGGGCGGTCCGCGAGGTCCACGTGCTGCGGAAGGCATCGGCGTCCGGTCCGACCCAGATGGCCTCGTCGAGCACGGCGGGCTCGAGGCGCTCGCGCAGCTGGGCGAGGGAGGACGCCCTGTCGCGCAGCAACGTCGCGTGGGCCCTGAGCGCCTCGGGGTCGGCACCCCAGAATCCTCCGGCCACGGTCGTCTCCCCTCGTCGGTCCTCGGACGTCGCACAGCCTAGGCCGATCATGGTGCTCGTCCCCATGGGGAGAACTCCCCATGGGTTCACTCGGTACGGTGCGGTCCATGGCCTGGACCCGATCTCAGCAGACCTTCCTCGCGGCGACCTCGCGCATCACGAAGCGGTACGACACGAGGACCGTCGACCTGCCCGAGAAGCTGCTCGCCCCCGACGAGGTGGTCCATGAGGTGCTCGTGGGGGACACCAGGTCGGACGCGAACCCGTTCCTGCTGGTCACCGACCGCCGGGTGCTCGTGGCGCGGCTGCGCATGCTGCGCGGATGGCGCGTGGTCGCCCAGGCCTCCGCCCCCGACATCACGGGCGCCGAGTACACGCCGACTGCCCTCTCGGGCCGGCTCCGGGTGGGGACGCGCGAGGGTGCGGACCTCGAGCTCGTGAGCGACGACCGCGCCCAGGCCGAACGTGTGGTCGGCCTCGTGGGTCACCTCGTGGCCGGGGGCGCGCAGCCCGAGCCGGTCCTGATCGGGGACACCGGCGCGGGCGGCGGAGGCGTCGAGACCGTGCTCGAGGCGGGCGAGCGGCCGATCGCCTCGGCGCTCGGCGCCGGCGCATCCGGGGTCCGGCGTGCGGCGCTGCTCGTGAGCGATCGGCGGGTGCTGCTCGTCTCGACGGGGCTGCTCGGCTGGAGGATCGACCGGGAGATCCCGCGGGACGCCGTGGCAGGCGCCGAGCTGACCGGGCCGGGCCCGCACGGCACGGTCACGATCATCGTGCACGGTGTGGACGGACGGCGGCTCGAGGCCGCGGGTGCGGCGGAGGTGGCGGGGCGGGCGGTCGTGGACGCGCTCACACCACCCTGGCCATGAGCTGCGTCGTGAAGTCCGGGAACACGCGTGGCCGCACATGCTCGAAGCCGTGGCGCTCATAGAACGGGCGCAGGCGCTCGACGCAGTCCAGTCGCAGCTCGGCGGCGCCGCTGCGCCGCGCGATCGACTCCGCGTGGGCGAGCAGCACGGCCGGCAGCCCGATCCCGCCGGCCGTGAGCGCGACCATCAGGGTGTGGAGGTAGAGGGCGTGCGTCGGATCTGCGCCCCAGAACTCCTCGTCGGTCTCCATGAGGCGCACGCCGGCATCGATTCCCTCGCCGCCGCGGATGCACCACCATTGCCCCTCCGCGAGCTGCACCTCGATCTCGGCGAGCGGCAGGGAGTCGAGGGGCCACTGCACGATGCCCTTGCGCGCGAACCAGTCCTCACGCTCGCGGCGGAGAGCCCAGAGGGCGGCGCCATCCGCCGGCCCGCAGCGTTCGACGGAGCGGTTCGGGGTGGCTGTCATCTGCCTCTCCCGCTGTTGTCCGACGCGATCCCTCACCGGCCGGCGAGAGCGGGCCGAGTCTAGTCGGCGGCAGCAGAGTGGCCGCCATTCCACGCGATGACGGCAATGGAGCAGAACTCGATGGTCGCGGGGCGCGTTCGCGGCAGCGGATCGGGGGCGCCGCGCGACGCGCTGCGGGCTTCGACTGCATCGCGAGACGATCCGTCCCGAATGTCGGGACAGTCGTAGTGTGCAGCCATGTCCGACGCCACCGTTCACCCGCACGCCTACAACCACGGATACGCACCCGCCGTGCTCGGTGGACATCGCCGTCGCACCGCCGCGAA
>DAMDHZ010000002.1:0-25267 GCA_032101665.1 Brachybacterium sp.
ATCTGCGATCGGTAGGGGCGAGCGCGCTTATGCGTGATTCCGAGCTCCGTGCAGACATCGCGCCAGGCATGAGACCGATAGGCCGACCCGTTGTCCGACAACTCCCGCTCGATCCTGACATCGTGATCGGCGAACCAGGTTCCTAGACAGCTCCACTCTCGCAACAGGAGGTCTTCGCCCGTCAACAGATCAACAGCGAGTCACACAACAACGTCCCTGAACATCACACCTAGGCCATGCAACCGAGTGCGCATGGACAGCGGAGAGTTGACTTCACGGATGCGTAGTGAGACAAATATGTCTCCGGGCACGTGATCAGACGAAGGTGTGCCCGAACGGCGCGGATATGGCGATGGAACTTAGCAAACCCCGATGCCTTTGTGCCCCCGAGCGAAAACGAGCGCTTCCGTAAGCTCATGCTCAAAGACATCTTCCGTAGGTGGATTGTGGGTTGTACCTCCCTCGTAGAGAGATGTGTACAGTCGCTCCCCGTTCCCGGCCCCCTCCATTGCGGTTACAAACGGCTTATAGTGCTCGTCCATGTGAAACTCGTTCTTATTTTGAACCACCCGCACGAAGTTCTTCACCGGATGCGCGTACCTGGCGACTGCAGACACCCTATCTCGTATTGGGTCACCCCATGAAGCGCTTCGCAGAGCCGCTGCGCTCGTCACTTCGGCATTAATCTCCGGCCATACGATCTCTAGGTAAGTCCGTTGAGCCCCATACGATTCGCCGTTCACACGGTATTCAGTGATGTCTGTCTGGGCGTTGAACGCTAGGGCGATGCTACCCGGCACGTAAGCAGAGGTCTGTAGCGCAGCGAAACCGCCCCCGGAAGAACCGGTGAAAATGATCGCCCCCGAGCCCGTCGCCCTAGCTGCAGCAACCGCCCAGTGGGCCACGATGGCGTGAATATCTACTTCAGCCCACCCCGTGTACCACGCCAGCAACAGTCGCTCATGGAGCCACAAAGCCGGGTCGGCTACGTAAAGGGCATTTGCTTCACGTCGCGAAATCGAACGGAGGCGTTCGTAGCGAGGCAGCTTGGTGGTTTCGCGATTCGTCGCTCCATGAAATTGCACGATAAGAACATCCGCCCCCTTGTTTACGAGTAGCGAGTCCAGGTGGGCACCGTTTGGAAATGTAGCTCTGTAGCTCGACGCGCCGATGCCTCTCAATGGTACAAGAACCGAAGGGTCTGGCACCTCGCTGCGGGGTGCGTTGGAGCCGAAAGCGTCTAGTTCATTAACCGGGATTGGCTTCATGCTAGGCATTGTACATGTTGAGGCCTCGTGTACAGGTGAGCGGCGTAGCCCCTACAGGAGGAACGTGCGCCGTAGCGTATCGGCAGATTCGTCACCGAGAAGACGCGTACTGAGCCAAGCGCTTCCTGGAGGTTGTCAGGTACGACCGCAGCACTTAGAAAGAACGCGGACGTCCTAGCCTGACGTTTGGAGCGTCTGTTGATGACGCGCGGCCAAGGCAACCCGTCCGCTTTTCAAGCGTTCTTCCTACAGGTTGCGTTCAGACGCTTTCTTCAAAATCATCCGGACGTGCTTGGCCGGCAAATTTCCACTTGATTGCCTCTACAGTACGTTCTGCTGCTTTGCCGTCACCGTAGGGATTTACAGCGTTAGCCATGCTGCTGTACACCTCGTCGGAGTCCAACAGAAGCGAGACCTCGTCGACCAATCGCTGACGGTGCGTGCCGATGAGCTTCACCGTGCCCGCGACGACCGCTTCGGGTCTCTCCGTGTTGTCACGCATGACGAGTACCGGCTTACCCAGGCTTGGGGCTTCCTCCTGCACTCCACCAGAGTCAGTGAGCACGACGTCGGCAAGGCCGAGCGCACGCGTGAATTCCGCGTAGGCGAGCGGCTCGATGAGCAGCACGTTCTCCAGGCCGTCGACCTTGGGGCGAATCGCATCGCGCACCTTCGGGTTGCGGTGAATGGGGAAGACGATGGTGAGGGCAGGGTACTTCCGAGCCAGGTCGGCCACGGCGGAGCCGATGTCCTCCATTGCGGCACCTAGGTTCTCGCGGCGATGCGCGGTGACCAGCAGTACTCGTCCTGCCTCCCCGATTTCCTTGCGATCGTTCAGCTTCTGGAGCCGTTCGTCCTTGAAACACACGTCGAGATGCTTCGTCGCAAACAGCAATGTGTCGATCACGCTATTGCCGGTCACGACGATATCGTTCTCGCTCACGGCCTCTCGCGTAAGGTTCGCCTTGCTCGTCGAGGTCGGAGCCAGATGTAGAGCAGCGATCTGGCTCGTGAGCTTACGGTTGGCCTCTTCTGGGAAGGGGGAGTTAATATCGCCCGAGCGGAGGCCCGCCTCAAGATGGACCACGGGGATCTGGCGGTTAAACGAGGCTACGGCGGCGCCCATGACCGTGGAGGTGTCACCCTGGACGATCACCGCGTCGGGTCGCTCCTCCTCGAGAATCACATCGACACCCGAGATCACCTTGGCAACGATGCCATTGAGGCCCTGTCCTGCGCTCATGATATTAAGGTCATGGTTCGGCACGATGTCGAACATGGTGTTGACCTGATCGAGCATCTCGCGGTGCTGACCGGTGACGACGACTCTGCTCTCTAGGTCGAGGTCGCGTTCGATCGCCTTGATCACCGGGGCGACTTTGACCGCCTCGGGGCGAGTTCCATAGATGGTCATGATGCGGAGTGACATAGCCGCCTCTCTCTTGTGGGGTTTGGGGAATGAGACGAAATCGGCCCCAAGAAGGGGCTCAGCGGATGTGCCGTGGTTTTACACGTCGCCGCTCTTGGGCCCGATCGTGGGGAGCTTCCCGCCAAGGTGAGACAAGCGGCCCCTCTTCGTCGTCGGATTCCGGCGGCTCTGCAGCGGGGGCCAGTACGGGCACCTGACCGGTGGGGTAGACAGAGTCTCCTCGTCGCAGGCTCGGCGACTTCCGTCGTCGTCGTTCCTCGGTCGAGAAACGCTCAGCGTCCGCGGGACTGCGCCCATGCGAGGACTTGCTCGCATCCGGGTCTGCGAGCGAGGCGCCCGGCGTCGCTGATTCCTCCGGTATCAGCGGGTGCTCGGTCACCTCCGGTTGCGTCTGGGCCTCATCTGCGACAACGATGGGAGCCTCAGGTCTCGACGTCGCCGACGCCTTCTCCAAAGACTCCCGTCGTGCCTGCCGCTGCTCCCGGCCCTCGGTGATGGCTGCGCGGAGCAGGCCCATCGCCTTCTCCTCCTCGCCACGGGCGAGGTTGTGGGCGAACCAGCGGTACTTGCGAGCCACCTCCACGGCATCACCATCGAGCACCACCCGGCCGTGCTCCATCCAGATTGCGCGCGAACACATGTTCTCGATGGTCTGAGCTGCGTGGTTGACGAGGAACACGGTGCCGGCACGCTCGAGCAATTGGTCCATCGCGCGCTTGGACCGCTCCATGAAGGTCGCATCACCCGTGGCCAACGCCTCGTCGATCATCAGGATCGAGGGATCAGCTGCGAGAGAAACGGCGAACTTCAGTCGCGCGCCCATGCCCGAGGAATATGTCTTCATGGGGAGGTCGATCGCCTCGCCCAAGGCCGAGAGCTCGACGACCTCGTCGAACACGTCATCGGCCTGCTGCGGCGTCAGCCCCATGGCGAGAGCTCCGAGCTTCACGTTCTGGGCCCCAGTGAGCTCGGGAATCATCGCGGCGCTGACCCCCAAGAGGACAGGCCGGGCCGATGTGAGTACGGTGCCCGAGCTCGGGCTCTCCAACCCCGCCAGGGTGCGCAGCAGCGTGGACTTGCCGGAGCCGTTGCGTCCGATGATGCCGATGAATTCACCCGAGCGCGCCGTAAATGAGACCCCGCGTAGCGCAGTCACGCTCACCGTCTGCTTGCGCTGTACATATCGCAGCGGGCCCTTGCGCGGCTTCCGATCGGTGCGCAGCGCTTTATACCTCATGCGGACGTTGTGCGCGACGACGGTGACGGGCGAGTCCTCAGGAGCGACCCATCGGACGTTGCTGTCCTCCCCTCCCCCGTGTGAGGAACTGTCACTGGCCCCCGCCATAGCTCGCCTCCCCCAGCCAGAAGAAGAGGAAGCCGACGACCAGTAGACCAAACGCCCAGCCTCCGAGGATGAGCCAGGAGTCTAGAGACGGCACGGTCCCGTCCATGAGCACCTGCCGGTACATCGTTATAAATTGGTAGATCGGGTTCGCTTCTATCGCGGAAACTACGATCGGATGGTTCACAAAACGGTCGATCGGAAAAATCACACCAGACCCATACAGTAAGAAGCGTCCGGCAACAGACATTACCTGCGCAATGTCAGGAATGCTATATCCAATGCGTGCTGTTATGAACGATATTCCGAGGTTCAATGCGAACTGCAGTACGAAGATTGGCGCAATCAGAAGCCACGTCCACTGTGGCCATTCATGCGGCGGTATCACAACGATCAGGATCAATACAGTGAGGACTGTATATACCATCTGAAGGGTATCTCGGATTTCCGCAGAGATCGGGAGAGCCGCGCGCGGAAACGAAAAAGCGCGGACCATTGCCTTGCTAGATTGCATAATGCTCGGGCCCTGAGCTATGCTCCGCATCGTAGACTGGAACATGAGCACGCCGATAACAATATAAGCGGCGTAGTTTTCAATCGAGGTACGAGTTGCGCTTAGGATCACTCCGAATATCACGAAGAACAGTCCAGCGTCGAGCAGCGGCCGCAGCAGGAGCCAAGCGTTGCCCAGCCGGTTGCGGCTGTTCTGGGTCGCGACGCGATGGCGCGCGTCCATCCAGATGAAGTGGCGCCGTTCCCAGAGGTCGGCGAGATAGGTGCCGAGACGGGGGCGGACCCCGATCGGCGAGAGGTTCGCCGTGTCGATACCCTGGTCCTGCAGCGCGCGCATCAGCTCCGGGGCCTTCTTGACGTCAATTGCCACGCGGGCCGGCCTCCTCGAGTACCCCGACGACACCCCTGTACACATCCACGTACTTCTCGACCAGCGTCGGCCACGAACGCCCCGAGGCGACCCGAGCGGCCGCAGGGCACAGCCGCTCGGCGGCCGGCGTGCCGGCGAGGGAGACGATCGCTCGCGCCAGCGCAGCCGGATCCTCCGGCGCGACCAGTCCTTCGAGCCCGGTGCCGTCTGCGGCTCCAGCGACCTCGCGCAGCGCCGGGAGGTCGCTCATGACGACCGGGCGGCCCAGCGCCATCGCCTCGACCGGCTTCTGCGGAGTCACCGCACGCGCGACCTCGCGGTCAAGGCGCGGGACACACACGACGTCGAGCGCCTGCACCCAGGACGGAGCCTGCTCCCGTGGCACGCGACCGGGCATGAGCACACGATCGGCGATCCCGAGCTCGTTCGACAGGACTTCGAGGCCCGGGCGCGCCACGCCGTCGCCCACGAGGAGCACCGCGAGGCGGTCCCGCAGCTCCGCCGGCGCAGCGGCGTCGTGCAGGATGTGCGCGACGGCCTTGAGCAGCACGTCGAAGCCCTCGTAGTCGACGAGCGCGCTCACGGCCCCGACCAGGACGGCGTCGGGGCCGAAGGTGGGCTGGCGGTCGATCCCCACCTGAGCACGTGCGGCAGCGGCATCCATGTGGTGGTCGAACAGCGTCTGCTCGACGCCATTGGGCACGACCGCGATCCGTCCCGGGTCGACGCCACGACGCACGAGCTCCTCGCGCATCGTGGCAGACAGCGTGACCACCGCGGCGGCCTGTCGTGCGAGCTCGGCCTCCCGCGCGACCGTGAGGCGCGCGCGCTCGCTCCCGGCCGCCGCTGCTCGGGCGGTCTCCGTCCGGCGCGAGGCGATCCAGGTCTGCTCCATGAAGCCCCGGACCTCGAACACCCAGGGCAGCCCGGTGCGGCGGGACACCTCCTGGGCGACGAGCGCGTTGAGGTAGTTCGTGGTCGTGTGCAGGACGTGCGGGCGGAACTCCTCGACCGCCGCGAGCACCGCGTCGACCTCGACCCGCAGGCGCTCCTCCTGGGTGCGGCCGAGCCGGGCCGGGAGTACACGCCGGTACTCGATGCCGTCGATGACATCCGCCGCACGCGCGAACGGCTTGCCGAGCATCACGGGGTAGCCGGTGCGGGTGAGGGCGAGGACGTCGATCCCGCGATCACGCTGAGCCGTGAGGATGCGGTGGGAGCGCAGCGAGTAGCCGGACTGGGTGTGCGGCAGCGAGTTCGTGAGGACGTGGAGCACGCGAAGGCGCTCACCCGCGGCCGGCGCCGGGGACCCAGCGGAAGCGGTCGCGGGCTCCTGCGACGTGGGAGCCGCCAGAGTGTGGCCGACCTGGAGCAGATCGAGCTCGCTGCGCAGTCGGCGGGCATAGGCGGTCCGGCCCTCCCCCGCGCTCTCGAGGACGACGAGCGCCTCACTGATCTCACCACGTGCCCACGCGGCCCGGGCCCGGGTCGCCGCGGGGGCCTGGGCGGGGACGAGGTCGGCGCGGTCGAGCTGGACGGCGATCTCGGCGGCCAGGCGGCCCGGCCGAGGACGGGCCAGGGCGTCCCGCGTGCGGCGCACAGCCTCGTCCTCGTCGCCCGCCATGAGAGAGCCGAGGGCATGGACGGCGCCGGCTCGGAGGCCGAGCCGCGCTCCTGCGCGCGCGAGCGTCCGACCGACCGCGAGACGGGCGCCGAACGGGAGGCGGCGCGAGACCTGCAGGGCGAGCAGCACCGGATCATCGATCGCGTGCTGGACAGCGGCCTCCACGAGAAGGCGCATGTTCCGGGCTGGGGGGAAAGACCCGAAGGGCGGCATCGTTCGATCGCTCCCTTCCGAGGGCCGTGTCACCAGCGTGCCACGCGTCAGGGTACATGCAGACACCATGACGGGGACGATCAGGTCAGAGAGGTAACACCCTCTCCGACCGCGATGTCACGGCCCGTCCGCTTGGGCAGTGCTACGTGCTCATCGATCAATACATCGGCTCGGCACCACAGCCGAGGCCACGGGGCGAGCTGCTCAGTGCTCGATCGCCCCGGCCACCTGTTCCCGCAGCTCGATGAACTCCGGAAGGCGTCGCATCTCCTCACCGAGCTCGTGGCCCGACTGCGCGGAGAGGTTGACCTCGAGGTCGAGCACCACGCGCCCGGGCCGAGCGCTCATCACGAGCACGCGGTCCCCCAGGAACACGGCCTCCTCCACGTCGTGCGTGATGAAGAAGATCGTGCGGTGCTGCGAGCGCTGGAGCGTGAGCAGGTCCGCCTGCAGGCGGCTGCGGGTGATCGCGTCCAGCGCCCCGAACGGCTCGTCCATGAGGATCACGTCGGAGTCGTTGGCGAGCACGCGAGCGATCTGGGCGCGCTGCTGCATGCCGCCCGAGAGCTCGTAGGGCTTGTTGGCGCCGAAGTCGCCGAGCCCCACCAGCTCCAGGTACTTCTGGGCATGCTCCCCCCGCTCGCGCTTGTTCTTGCGGCGGATCCGCATCCCGAGCGCCACGTTCTCGCGCACGGAGAACCACGGGTACAGATTGGGCTGCTGGAAGACCACCCCGCGCTCGGCGCCGGGGGCCGTGATCGGCTCGCCGTCATACCGTGCGGTCCCGCCCGTGGGCTTCAGGAACCCGGCGATGATCTTCAGCAGGGTGGTCTTGCCGCAGCCCGACGGGCCGACGACGCACACGAACTGACCGCGTGGGATCTCGAGCGTCGTCTCGTCGAGGGCGTGCACGACGGCCCCCGAGTCGCCGATGTAGCGCTGGGAGACGCCCTCGAGCGAGACGAGCGGCGCGGACTTATCGGCCTGGTCGACAGCGGTCATTTCGCGACCTCCGAGATCGAGTCGGGACGGACCATGCCGGTGTACACCTCGTCCGGAGCGACGGCGTCGATCTCCTGCTGGTCGGCGAGGAACTGCGCCGTCCCCGTGAGGTCGACGGCGAGCTGCCCGCCGAAGTAGTCGGGGCCGGCCTGGTCGGCGGCCGAGGGATAGGCGTACCCGCCGAGCAGGTCGAGCGCGTCCTCCTTCGTCGTGCCGAGCTGCACGGAGAGCGAGACCGCTGCGGACTCGGGATCGTCGTTGAGCATGCGTGTGCCCTCGTCCTCGACCGCGGTCCACACGTCCATGAACTCGGGGTTGTCGGCGATGAACTGCCGGGTGCCCGCGACCATGTCGAACGTCGGGGCGCCGAGTTCGGCCGTGTCCGCGCTGGACATGACCGGGTGGCCGTCCTTGAGCAGCTCCGACTGGGTGGGCTCCCAGATCCAGGCGGCATCGATCTCGCCGCGGCTCCAGCCGGCGAGGATCGCGTCGGGCGCGAGGTTGATGACGCTGACCTCGCCCTCGAGGCCGGCGTCCTGGAGGGCGGTCAGGAGCGAGTAGTGCGAGGTCGAGCCGAAGGGCACGGCGATCGTCTTGCCCGTGAGGTCGGAGAGCTCCTTGACGGCGGGGTCCTTGGCGATGAGCGACTCGGCGTCGCCGATCACGTCGCTGATCCACACCACCTGGATGTCCTTGTCCAGCGGCGGCGAGGCGGCCTTGACGGCGGGGCTCGAGCCCACCTGGGCGAGGTCGATCGAGTTGGAGCCGAAGCCCTGGATCACGTCGGCGCCGGAGTTCATCTTGACCCAGCTGATCTGCGCGTTGGGCATGCAGGTCTCGAGCAGGCGGAGGTCCTTGACCACGAGATCGCCGTTGGGGATGGCCTGCCAGGCGATCCGGACCTTCGTGGTGATCGAGGGGTCCGGGTCGACGGGGCAGGCCACCGAGCCCGCCTTGTTGTCGGGGTGGCTCGTGCGTCCGGAGGCGATGCAGCCGCTCAGCAGCATCGTGGCCGCGAGCGCGGCCACGAGCGCCCGCGCGGCGTGGCGGACCGGGGTGGTCCGTGCTCTGGTGGTCATCGCGTCAGGCCTTTCCGTGCCAGGGCACGAGCCGGTTGCCGATCCAGGTGATGCATCCGTCGAGCGCGACGGCCACGAGTCCGATCACGATGATGCAGGCGATCGTGAGCGAGGTGTGCAGCTGCGTGCCGGAGATGTAGGCGAGACCGCCGATGCCCGGGATGCCGTTGTTGAGCTCGGCCGCGACCACGGTGGTCCAGGCGAAGCCGACCGCGAGGCGGATGCCCGAGACGATCGGGGCGAGCGAGGACGGCAGGACGACATAGCGCACGACGTCCAGCGAGCTCGCCCCCATGCTGCGGGCGGCCAGGACGTGGTCGCCCTTGACGCCGCGCACGCCGTCGATCGTGGCGATCACGATCGGGGGGAACGCCGCGAGGAACAGCAGCAGGTACTTCGAGAGATCGCCGATGCCGACCCACACGATGATCAGGCCGATGTAGCCCAGCGGCGGCAGGGCGCGGATGAAGTTCAGGTACGGGGCGAGCGCCGTGTTCGCCGCGGGCCACATGCTCATCGCGAAGCCGACCACGATGCCGGCCACGGCCGCCGTGCTCACGCCCACCGCGATCCGCTGGAGGGAGACCACGAGGTGCTCCCACAGGTAGTAGTTCTGCACGCCGCACACCGTGCGCCCCGTCGACTCGTCGACCACGAGGCACCGGTTGGCGTCGATGAACGACCTCAGCACCGACTGGGGGCTCGGCAGGTAGAGCGGGTCGATCAGCTTGAGCGCCGTGATGAGCCACCAGATGACGAGAATGCCGGCGAGCACGCTCGCCTGCAGCAGCCGTCGCCGTCGGCCGCGTCGTGCCCGGAGGCTCCGCGCCCTGCGGGCGACGTTCTCGGACTCGGCGGCTGCGGCGGTGGGGGTCGCGTCTGCGGCCCCGCCGGTTGCCGCTGGTTCGTGCTCGGGTGCGGTTCCGGTGGTCGCGGATGCTGCACGCGGAGATGCGGCTGCGTCCGCGCTGGACGCTCCGTTCGCAGATGCGGCCGCATCCACGGTGGATGCTGGGTCCGAAGGTGCAGCCCCGTCGGTCGCGTCATCGCCAGGTTCTGCGTTCATACCCCGCCCCTGTGTCGTGCGCCACGTCGTCATTCGTCGGAGGGACCCTACCCCATGCCCGAATCGGGGCAGTCGACGGCCTGGCGCAGGAGGTTCCGTTCAGGCCATGGACATGGGCCGAACGCGGCACGACACGCCGGGCGGCGCCGAGGTGCGCCTCACGCTCGGCGCCCCTCACTCCCCCGGGCGCACGAGCGGCAGGAACACCTCGTCGACGATCGAGTCGAGCACCTCGTCGGGCACGGGCCTCAGCGTCATCAGCAGTTCCTGGCGGTACAGGTCGAAGGCGACCCCGCGCACGCGCGGTGTGAGCTTGGCCGGGTCCGCCTCGCCGCGCTCGACCGCCCGGTCGAGGATCGCGTCGGCCGTCGAGCTGCGCCCCGCCATGAACGCGGTGCGCAGGTCGGACAGGCCGGTGCCGGTCTCGGCGTAGTAGCCCGAGAGCTGGAGCGCCATGGTGATGCCGATGGCCGAGCGTGAGCGGTTCGCGCGGCGCAGCAGCTCGATCATGTCGTCGCGCAGGGAACCGGTGTCGGGGACCTCCATGTGCTCCGTGCCCCCCGCATGCGTCACGGCCGCCCGCACCAGCTCGGGTTTGGTGGACCAGCGGCGGTAGATCACGGCGCGGCTCGTGCGCGCCCGCTCGGCGACCGACTCGATCGTGAAGTCGCCGTACCCCTTCTCCGCGAGCTCCTCCCACGCGGCGTCGAGCAGCGCGTTCTCGAGCTCCGCCCCGCGTCGGCGCTGTGGCGCCGGGGTCTGCGACTTAAGAGTCATTGCGTTTCTTAACCTCGCGTCCTACGCTCAAGATACAGACTGTTTCTTAAGGAGTCGTTCATGTCCGAGTCGAGATCCGATGCCACCCAGGTGGACCCCGCGGTGTGGCGCATCGTGTGGACCGTCCTGGTCGGCGGGCTGGCGGTGCTGTTCGACACCACCATCGTCGCCGTCGCGCTTCACACCCTAGCGAGCGAGCTGCACACGTCCGTCGCCACGATCCAGTGGGTCAGCACGGGCTACCTGCTCGCCCTTGGGGTCACCATCCCCATCGCCGGATGGGCGCAGCGGGCGCTCGGCGGCAAGCGCCTGTGGATGCTCGCGCTCATCGTGTTCCTGCTCGGCTCCGTGGCCTCGAGCCTCGCCTGGAGCGCCGGCAGCCTGATCACCTTCCGCGTACTCCAGGGCATCGGCGGCGGCCTGCTGATGCCGCTCATGTCGACGATGGTGATGCAGGCCGCCGGTGGCCGCGCGCTCGGCCGGATCATGTCGGTGATCAGCCTGCCCGCCGTGCTGGGACCGATCCTGGGACCGGTGCTCGGCGGCCTGATCCTCCAGCACCTGCACTGGTCGTGGATGTTCTGGGTCAACGTGCCGTTCTGCGTGGCGGGGCTCGTGCTCGCCGCCATCGTCCTGCCGGCGGACGGTCCGTCGCGCCGCGCACCGCTCGACGTCGTCGGCTTCGTGCTCATGGCGCCCGCGCTCGTCGGCCTGCTGTGGGGGCTGTCCAACACGAGCAAGGCGGGCGGGTTCACGCGCGGCGACGCGCTCGGCCCGCTCATCGGCGGACTCGTGCTGCTGGCCGCCTTCGTGGCGTGGGCACTGCATCGACGCGACCGCGCCCTCGTGGACCTGCAGCTGCTGCGGCACTGGCCGCTCGCCTCGTCCTCGCTGCTGCTGTTCCTGTCCGGGATCACGCTGTACGGCGCCATGCTGCTCATGCCGCTGTACTTCCAGGAGCTGCGCGGCACGACCGTGCTCGGCGCCGGGCTGCTGCTGATCCCGCAGGGGCTCGGCACGCTCGCCTCGCGCTCCGTCTCCGGCACGCTGTCCGACACGATGGGTTCGCGCACCCTCGCCGTGGTCGGCTTCCTCGTGGTGCTGGCGGGGACGCTGCCGTTCGCCCTCGCCGACGCCCGGACGAGCACCTGGATCCTGATGGCGGCGCTGCTCGTGCGGGGCATCGGCCTGGGCATCGTGACGGTGCCGCTGATGGCGCTGGGCTTCCGCGGGCTGCAGCGCCACGAGGTGCCGGACGCGAGCATCATCACCCGGATCGTCCAGCAGGTCGGCGGCTCGTTCGGCACGGCGGTGCTCGCGGTGATCCTGACCGGTGCCGCCGCGGGAGTGGGCGTGGCGTCGGGCGGCAGTGCCGGCGCGGACGCGTCAGTGGCGCTGACCGGGGCGTTCCAGCACTCGTTCTGGTGGGCCATCGGCTTCACCGCGGCCGGCGCGCTCATCTCCCTCGCGCTGCCGGGCAGGCCACCGGCGCCCCCTGGCGGAGCGGCGAGGGCCGGAGCGGCCACAGGCGGAGAGGCGGACGAGATGGAGGCGAGCGTTCCCGCGTGAGGCGGCCAGAGCCGTCGCTGCACGGTGAGGTGCCGGCACCGTGCGCGTCACCGCGTGGCGCATGCGGTGACGCGCACCGTCAGCCCGTTCCGGTGCTCTGCACGCGGGGTGACCACACCGCGCGTGTCGCGACGCGCGCCGTCAGCCTGTCAGCCCGGCCCCTACACGTGTGGTCACCGCACGACGCGGGCGGCGACGTGGAGGACGAGGCGGCGGGGCAGCGCACCCACCAGCGCGGCGGAGATCGCATTCATCCGGCCGGAGACGACGCTCGGCCACGGGCGCTTCCGGTCCAGGGCGCTCAGGGCCGTGCCGACCACCTGAGGGGCGGTCTGGAACCGGCCGACACCGGCCTTGTCGTTGCCGGCCACGTCGAAGAACTCGGTCCGGGTGGGGCCAGGGCTCAGGGCCAGCACCCGCAGCCCGCTCTTCCGGGTCTCGTACGCGACGGCCTCGGTCAGGGAGAGCACGTACGCCTTGGACGCGGCGTAGGCGGCCATGCCCGGAAGGGGCTGATAGCCCGCTGCACTGGCGACGTTGACGAGGATTCCCCTGCCATCGCGGACCAGCTGCGGCAGCAGCGCATGCGTGAGGTCGGTGAGCGTGGCGACGTTGAGCGCGACCATGTCGTGCAGCTGGTCCGCGTCGCCGTCGGCGAACGGGCCCGCCATCCCGAAGCCGGCGTTGTTGATCAGCGAGTTCACCCGGATCTCGCGCGCCTCGAGCTCCGCGACGAGGGACGCGGCCGCGTCCGGCGTCGACAGGTCCGCCTCGATCACCGTGACGTGCACGCCGTGGTCGGCGTGCAGGCGCTGTGCGAGGTCCTCCAGCCGAGCCCTGCGCCGGGCCACGAGCACCAGGTCGGCCCCGCGACGTGCCAGGTGCTGGGCGAACTCGGCGCCGAGTCCTGAGCTGGCGCCCGTGATGAGCACCGTGGTCCCTCGGTAGTCGACGGGGTGCTGTTCTCTGGCCATGTCCGGTCCCTTCTGCCTGGTGCGGAACGCTCGCCGCGCCCGCCCGGGGGATAAAGCGGAGCATCGCGCCGGCGACGCCTTCCCGCGATCGCCCCGACCCTATCCGGAGGTGCGCGGCGCGTCAGCCGGCATCACCGCCGCTCACCGCCGCCCCTGCCCGGTGCCGGGCCGGGGGTGATCTGCGAAAAAAGGTAGACAGACGGACGGACGAGCCCCTCAGAGCGGGTGTCCAGCCATATGACTACCTCATTTCGCAGTCTCCCGTCGGCAGGCAGCTGCTCCCGCCACGTCGTCCGGGTCAGCCCGCGAGGTAGGCCGCGAGCGCCTCGTCCTGGTCGCGGGGCGTGAAGCCCGCGTCCTGGATCTTGCCCAGGTCGAGCGCCGAGTGCTCGGGGCGGGGGGCGATGCCCTCCTTGCCGCCGTAATACTCGGCAGTGGTCACGGGGGTGACGCGGGCGGGATCGGCTCCCACCAGCTCGTACACGCGCGCGGCGATGTCCGCCCAGCTGCGCGCCGTGCCCCCGTTCGACACGTTGTACGTCCCGTAGGCCGCGCCCCTGACGAGCAGGTGGTCGATCGCGCCGGCGAGGTCGTCGGTGAAGGTCAGGCGGCCCACCTGGTCGGACACCACGGACGGGTCGATGCCGCGCTGGGCGAGCGAGGCCATCGTGCGCACGAAGTTGTTGCCGTCGCCCACCACCCAGCTGGTCCGGACCAGGTAGTGCGCGGGCAGGGTCGCGACGAGCGCGTCGCCGGCCGCCTTGGACTGGCCGTACACGCCCAGCGGGCTGAACGCCTCGTCCTCGGCATGCACCTCGGCGGTGCCGTCGAACACGTAGTCGCTCGAGACGTGCACGAGTCGCATCCGGTGCGCCCGCGCGACCTCGACCAGGCGACCGACCCCCGCGACGTTCGTGGCCCACGCGTCCCGGCGGCCCTCGGGCGTCTCGGCCGTGTCCACCGCGGTGTAGGCGGCGGCGTTGACGATCGTGCCGTAGGGCGAGAAGTCGAAGTCCGCCACGCTCTGCGCGTCGGCGATGTCCAGTGCGTTGCGGCCGACCACGTCGACGTCCTCACGCGCACTCCAGCGCCGCTCGAGCGCGCGGGCGAGCTGCCCTCCCCCGCCGACGATCAGGGTGCGACGCGGCGGCACGGGGACGACATCCGCGAGCCGCGGATGCGCCTCGTCCTTGGCCGACAGCTCGGCCTCCTCGAGCGGGATCGGCCACGGGATCGCGACCGTCTCGTCGGCGAGGTTCAGGAAGGTGTACTGGGCCTGTGCGCTCTCGGACCAGTGGTCGTTGACGAGGTAGGTGTAGACGGCGGGCGCGTCGAGGGTCTGGAAGGCGTTGCCCACCCCGCGCGGCACGTAGATCGCGACGTCGGGCGTGATCTCGTGCCAGAACGCGGTGCCGAACGACGGGCCCTCGCGCAGGTCCACCCACGCGCCGAACACGCGGCCGGTGCCCACGGAGATGTACTTGTCCCACGGCTCGGCGTGGATGCCGCGCGTGACCCCGACAGCCTGGTTGAAGGAGATGTTGTTCTGCACGGGCCCGAAGTCCGGGAGCCCGGCCTCGACCATCTTGGCGCGCTGCCAGTTCTCCTTGAACCAGCCGCGGTTGTCGCCCGGGACGGGCAGATCGATCACGAGGAGGCCGGGGATGGGCGTGGGGTGGACGGCGAGCTGCTTCATGTCGCGGTGTTCTCCTGCGGGGCGGACGAGTGTGGGACGGCGGAGCTGAGCGGGCGAGGGGCGACGCGCGGCGCCGGGCGAGGCGGCGGGTCGTCATCGGAGCGGACCGCGCGACCGCATCGCCTTCGCGTCACTGGCCGGTGGCGGCGTACTTGGCCTCGGTCTGCTCCTTCTGCGGACGCCACCACGACTCGTTGTCCCGGTACCAGTCGATCGTCGCGGCGAGGCCCGTCTCGAAGTCCTGGAACGCGGGACTCCAGCCGAGCTCGCTGCGCAGCTTGTTCGAGTCGATCGCGTAGCGCAGATCGTGGCCGGCGCGGTCGGTCACGTGGTCGTAGTCGCCCGCGTCGTGGCCCATGAGCTGCAGGATCAGCTCGACGACCTGCTTGTTGGACTTCTCGCCGTCGGCACCGATCAGGTAGGTCTCACCGATCGTGCCGCGGTCGAGGATCGTGAGCACGGCCGAGGAGTGGTCGTCGGCGTGGATCCAGTCGCGCACGTTCTGTCCCGCCCCGTACAGACGCGGGCGGATGCCGTCGATCAGGTTGGTGATCTGGCGGGGGATGAACTTCTCGACGTGCTGGCGCGGCCCGTAGTTGTTCGAGCAGTTGGAGATCGTGGCCTGCACCCCGAACGACCGCACCCATGCCCGCACCAGGAGGTCGCTGCCCGCCTTGGTCGACGAGTAGGGGCTCGACGGGTTGTAGGGGGTGCGCTCGGTGAAGCGCTCGGGATCGTCGAGCTCGAGGTCGCCGTAGACCTCGTCGGTCGAGATGTGGTGGAAGCGGGTGCCGTGCTTCCGAGCGGCCTCGAGCAGCGTGTACGTGCCGATGAGGTTGGTGGTGAGGAACGGCGAGGGGTCCGCCAGGGAGTTGTCGTTGTGGGACTCGGCGGCGTAGTGCACGACCGCGTCGGCCTCGGCGACGAGCGGATCCACGGTCGCCGCGTCGGCGATGTCCCCGACGACCAGGCGCACACGGTCCTCCGGAAGGCCCGCGAGGGAGGCGCGGTTGCCCGCATAGGTCATCTTGTCCAGCACGACCACGGAGTCGTCGGTGTGCTCGACCACATAGTGCACGAAGTTCGAGCCGATGAACCCGGCGCCGCCGGTGACGAGGAGGGTGCGGGGGGCCATGAATACCTCTCCTGGGACGGTGGCGGTGCGACGGCGTGGGAGCGCCGACGCCCCCGGGTCACGCCGAACCGGAACCGCGGGGCGCAGGGCACGTCGGAGACCTGAGCCGCGCGGCGCGCGGACACCGGCAGGATACGGCACCTCGATCGGACGCCGCCGGACCGCGACGCGAGGGGTGACGCCGCCTCAGGTCCCCGCGAACCAGAAGCCCTCGAAGGTGTCCTTGTAGACCCGGTAGCCCAGGTTCGAGGCGTCGTAGCGGAAGGACCCCAGGACGGTGCCGTCCGCCGCCCGCTCGGAGAACTCCTTGGCCTTGCCCGAGTTCACGACGGCGTTCTGGTCGATCCGCCCGGTGCCGAGGCGGAACACGTTGGACACCACCGAGGAGTAGGGCACGTCGACGACGAGGTCCTCCCGATAGGTGCCGGCGTTCTCGTCCACCAGGTAGCGCAGCAGATGGCTCGTGCCCTCCATCTCGTCCGTCGAGGCGTTGGCAGGGCCGGCGTCCTCCCAGTCCTGGGCGAGCCGGGTCCCCAGGTACCAGTAGTTGTTGTTGAACATCTCCAGGTAGAACTGCCCGTCGGGCAGCGCGGGGTCGTCGACGCGATGGACCGAATGCTGCCCCGCGTTGCCGATCGGCGTGCCCTCGGCACGCAGGAAGTGGTCGTCGTAGCCCGTCCCCTTCCACAGGGCCTCAGCCCCCAGCATCCAGCGCACGGTCGGCCGCGCGTCGCGGTCGAGCGCACCGTCGAGGGCGATGATGGTCGAGGTCTCGCGCGAGGAGAGGTACATGATCCCGTCGAGCACCTGGATGGTGTTCAGATGGATCCAGTCCTTGCCCGTCGCGGCCGGGTCGCCGAGGCCGCCGTCGCTGCGGGCATGGGCGAGCTTCTCGTACTCGGGGAAGACGTCCTTGAGGTCGAGGATCTCCTCCGCCTCGCCGGCGGAGAGGTCCACCCTCGTCACCCGGTCCTCGGACCGGCTCGAGCCGTCCTTCGAGGTGAGCACGTAGGCCATGTCGTCGACGACCCAGAGGTCGTGGTGGGCGATCTGGTCGCCGAGGTCGATGATGGTGCCGGCATGGCCGAGCGCATCGAGCACGGAGACCTGCCGCGAGCCGGTGGTGGTGACGATCCGATCGCCCTCGACCACGAAGTGGTGCTCCTCGACATCGGTGCCGGCGACCTCGGCGCGCATCGTGCCCGTGTTGTCCATCAGGTACGTGTTGTTGCTCAGACTGGTGATGCCGCTCATGGCGAAGAGCCCCGGCGTGAGGGCCTCGGGCGCGGCGATGTCCGCGGCGAGCGCCGTCGCGTACTGCGAGGCCGGGGTCGGTGCCTTGATGCGGATCTGGCCGCTGACCGGTCCGCCCTCGTCCGGCGTCCAGGTGAGGGTGAGCGTGCTGTGGGCGCCGGGCACGAGGCCGATCACGAGCCCCTCGAAGCCCGTGGTCTCGGCGTGGTTCGCCGCTGTCCGGGTGAAGTCCGCGGTCGTGGGCGCGGACGCGGTGAAGGTCAGCGACCCACTCGTGCCGCTCTCGAGGTAGACGTAGAGCCCGGTGCGGGTGGTGCCGTAGGGATCGAGCACCAGGAGCGGCTCGTTCGGCGACCATGCGCGCTCGGCCTTCTTGGCTCGCAGGGCCTCGTGCCGGGCCTGCTGGGTCGCGGTCTGGTAGAGCTCCGGTGTCTCGTCGTCCGTGCCGAGCTCGTAGTCGACGGCCCACACGGTCCAGTCGCCGCGGGCATCGGGGAACTCGGAGACGGTGACCTTCGGCGCGGCGGTCTGCTTCCCCGCGTCCTTCCGGCATGCGGCCAGGGCGAGCGCGGCGGCGCCGGCCCCGGCTCCCGCGAGGACCGACCGCCGTTTCAGCCGTGGACCGTTTGGGCAGTGGCGCTCATCGTCGGCGCCGGATCGGCCGTCGAGCGGGCGGGTGGACGTCGGAGTGCGAGGAGGCTGTTCGCCGATCATCTCTCGGAGTGTAGGAGGTGGACCTCGGCGGGACATGGGCGCCGACGTGGGGGTCGCCCGTCCCTATGGCGCCCGTTCCTCGCAGTGCCCACCGTCACCCGTGCCCGGCCCGCGCCATGCATCGCGTCTCCCGTGCCCGGCCCGCGCCGTGTGTGCGTCGCCGGTGCCGGTCGCAGCCATCGGGCGCCTGAACCCGGGCGCGGTCGAGTTTCGCGCCCAGCCCTCGCCGTCTACGGCTCGCCAGCACCGGTCGCAGACGCTGGCGCCGGGGCGTTCCTGCTAGGAAGTGGCGTTCGGTGGCCCGACGAGCCCCGCAGAGGGGTCGTCCGTCCATTTGGCGCCCGTTCCTCGCAGTTCAGCGCCGAGCACTCGCCCCCGACCTGCATCAGCCCCCGATCGGCACTGTCAGCGGGGCCCGCACGCCCTGGCACATGTGGTTCCCGACCGCGCACCGACCGGTGGTGGCAGGTGAACGGGGCCTGCAACGCCCGGCACGCCGCGTCCGACCACGCGGTGATCGGGGGTCGGTCACCGGCCTGCGCCCCAAGACAGCCCCTCACCGACCACCGAGCCTTTCCACCGCACGCCTGCCCTGCTTCCCGACGCTGCGGATCATCTCTCTCACGGCACGTCGGGTCGTGTCCCAGCTGTGCCAGACCTGCGGATAGCTCACGCGGACCAGCTGCAGCCCGAGACGTCTCATGGCCAGGTCACGCTGTCGATCAGCCTCGAACGCGGCGGGAGAGCTGTGATGCCGGCGACCGTCGATCTCGATGAAGACTCCTCCTGCATACGCGTCGATGTATCCGACGCCCTCGACGTACACCTGCTGCTCGACCGTGAAGCCCGCGTGCCGGAGCCAGCGCACCACGCGCGTCTCCGATCCCGACTCGCTCGCCGTGGACAGCCTGCCGATCCGCTCACGCACACGCACGGGTGCCTCGTCCAGCAGGACCTCCACGTCGAACGGGCTCAAGCACCGTTCATGCATGGCCGACTCGAGAAGAATCGCTGCCGTCTCCGGGTCCTGGCACCGAATGGCATGGGCGAGGCCCAGAGGCAGAGACGCCACGGGATCCGGTTCCGGCCAGTTCCCGAGCCATGGCGCATGAAGCATGGCCCACTGCGCATGAACGGGGCTCTGCCGGCGGTGATACACGTGCAGCCGGAGGTCTCCTGAACGTTCCGGTGTCCACAGCCCGTGGAGCGGCGCCGCGTCGATGCACGTCAGGCGAAGTCCAGCCCGAATCGCCCGGACAGCGCCGGAGTGTGCTGAGGGAGTCGCCAGCCATCCGTGCGCCACGGGGAGGAGCTGGCCTCGATCCACGGCTCGCCTGATGTCGATGTCGGTGCGCTCGGCGGCAAGGAGCGCCGCACGGGAGTAGAGGCCATGGTCACGCCCGGTGAGGCGAGGCGAGAGGCGCGGCACACGACTCGGACGGCGTGGTCGCGCCACGCCTACGGGAAGCGACAAGGAACTCGCGGCATACACGGCGCCAGGATCAGCCCGCCGCTCCGCATCTCTCACGGCACGCACGGAACTGTGGATATGGCTGCGTGGGGAGGGAGCGCGGGGACGTGGGGATCTGGCATCAGCAGGCCCCGGCGGTTGGGTATCTGGCGTTCAGAGCCCCCGGCGACTGGATACCTGGCGAGGTGACGGTGGGGCGCTGCGAAAAAAGGTAGTCATATGGCCGGACGAGCTCCCTGAGAGGCTCGTCCGGCCATATGACTACCTTTTTTCTCGCTGACCATGCCCGCCCGGGCGCGAGCGACGCCGTCAGCCACGCCCCCCGGGCGCGAGCGGCCCCGACAGCAGGGCCCTACCCCGACCTCAGCTCCGCTCGAGGCGCTCGCGGTCGAGCGCGTCCAGCAGGTAGGCGCCGTAGCCGGACTTCACGAGGGGTTCGGCGCGCTCGCGCAGCTCGTCGTCGCTCAGGAAGCCCATCCGCCAGGCGACCTCCTCGGGCGCCCCGATGGACAGGCCCTGCCGCTTCTGGACCGTGCGGATGAAGTCGCCCGCGGCGGCGAGGTCGTCGAAGGTGCCCGTGTCGAGCCATGCCGTGCCGCGCGTGAGGACCTCGACGTTCAGCGAGCCGTCGTCCAGGTAGGAGCGGTTGAGGTCGGTGATCTCGAGCTCGCCGCGGGGCGAGGGCCTGAGCGCCTTGGCGCGCTCGACCACGGTGTCGTCGTAGAAGTAGAGGCCGGGCACGGCGAGGTTGCTGCGCGGCTCGGCGGGCTTCTCCTCGAGGGAGACCGCCTTGCCGTCCTCTCCCATCTCGACCACGCCGTACGCGGTGGGGTCGGCGACCCAGTAGCCGAACACCGCGGCGCCGTCGACCTCGGTGTAGCGGCGCAGCTGGCTGCCCATGCCCTGGCCGTAGAACAGGTTGTCGCCGAGCACGAGGGCGGCCCGCTCACCGTCGAGGAACTCCTCCCCGAGCACGAACGCCTGGGCGAGGCCGTCCGGCGAGGGCTGGACCACGTACTGCAGCTCGACCCCGAAGGCGCTGCCGTCCCCGAGCACGCGCTGGAAGGCGGCCTGGTCCTGGGGAGTGGTGATGACGAGGATCTCCCGGATCCCCGCGAGCATGAGGGTGCTCAGGGGGTAGTAGATCATCGGCTTGTCGTAGACCGGCATGAGCTGCTTGGAGACGCCGATGGTCAGGGGATGCAGGCGCGACCCCGTGCCGCCCGCCAGAATGATTCCGCGCATGCGGCCCAGTATGGCAGGGGACCGTCGAGCGAGGTCTCCGGTTCGGGATCACGGCGGCGGGCCGGAAGACCCCGTCCCGGTCGCGCAGGGGGACGGGGTGGCGGTTAGCTGCCGATGCGGGGCGATGCCCCGTCAACTGCAGAGGGCGATGCCTCGGCGGATGAGCTGCCGACGCGGCTGCCGCCCGCCACCGCGCTCGTCAGCACTGGCGCTGCTCCCCCATCCCCGCCCGGTCGCGCGGGGCGACGAGACCGGCGCCACTTCTCCGGCCTGCGCCACTCTCCCGGCCTGCGCCACTTCTCCGGCCTGCGCCACTTCTCCGGCCGGCGCCCCCTGTCGCTCCGGCCCCCCTGTCACTCCGGCTCCCCGGCCCCGGCTGGCCCTCAGCGCCGCGCACACCCGGCGCGCCCGACCGGATGCCGCGCGACGAGCTCCTCGAGGATGCCGACATACCGTTCCGCGAGGCGCGAGCGCTCGGCCTGGCTCATGACCCAGTGCCGGCCGTCGCCGCGCGGGGCCAGGCGCGCGCGGTCGGAGGCGAGGGCCTCCCAGAAGTCGACGAGGGCGTCGAGGTCGCCCGGCGGGACCACGTCCCCGGCGCCCGAGGTCTCGATGATCGCGGCGCTCTCGCCGCGCAGGATCCCGGTCACGTGGCGGCCCGTCGCGAGCGCCTCGTAGAGCTTCGAGGGGATGGTCCAGTCGAAGGGCTCCCACGCCGTGAGCGAGACGATCACGGAATCGGCCCACGCGTAGTGGCGCACGAGCTCACTCGGCGGCACCCTCCCGCTCACGGTGACGGGGGCGTCGAGGGCCGCGGCGAGATCGGCCAGGGCTCGAGCATGCGCGCCGTGGCCGATCAGGCGCACGGAGATCGGCACGCCCCGGCGCGCGAGGATCGCCGCGGCCCTCACCACGAGGTCGAGCCCCTGGGACCGCCCCAGGTTGCCGAGGTAGACGCAGCGCAGCTCGTCGTGTTCGCCCGTCGTGTGCGGCTCGAACCACGGCACCCGCGAGGTGTCGGTGCCGTTGCGCACGACGTGCACGGGCTCCAGTCCGCGTTGGCGCAGGATCTCGGCGAAGGCGGCGGTGGTCGTCACGACGGCGTCGGCGCGCCGCTGCAGGGCGGTGACCCGCTCGTGGACGAACGCCTTGGCGGCCGAGACGCGGCGCCCGCGCTGCGAGGCGGGCCCGACGAACGTGACGAGGTCGGGCCACGCGTCGCGCATCTCGACGACGAGCGGGATGCTCCACAGGGCGGCGATCGCGTTGCCCGCGACGAGCGTCTCGACCGCGGGGGCCGTCGCCACCACGATGTCCGGGCGGAGGGCGCGCCGACCGAAGCGGGACACCGCGCGGCGCAGCGAGTCGACCGACGTCACCGCGTGGTCGAGACTGCGGGTGAGGATGTCGCCCCGGTGGGGCAGGTAGCGGGCGCGGACCACGAGCTCCCCGGCCGGCCCGCGATCCGCGGTCCCCGGTCGGTATCGCTCACGGTCCTCCGCGGGCACCCGGCCGGCGGGATAGTGGGGCGGGGGCGCGATCACGGCCACGTCGTGCCCGGCCTCGCGGAGCGTGCGGACCACCGAGTTCCACCGCCGCTGCGGGGCGCCGTGCTCGGGATGGTAGTAGTGCGACAGCAGCAGGACCCTCACGGCGCGGCCTCCGCGGCGAGCGCGCGTCGGGCCGCGGCGAGCGCGTCGGGTTCGAGGTGGGCGGTGGCCGGCGCGGGCATGGCAGTGGTGCGCACCCGGTCGCGGGAGGCAGCGACGCACACCCGGCCGGGCGCGCCCGGGGAGAGCAGGTCGACGGGGATCACGGCGTCATGGTCGGCGAAGGGGCTGAGCGCGACGCTCACGGCCGCGAGCTGGCCGGTGCGGTCGACGAGGTAGACGTCGAGCACGCGCCCGATGCGGCGGCCGTGCGCGTCCTCGACGGTCGAGGACGCGATCGTGCGCGGGTCGAGCGCGGCCGAGTGCCCCGCGTCCGACGTGCCGCTCCCCTGCGCCGCGCCTCCGCCGTGCTGCGCGCCCGGGGCCCGACCGGCACCGGCCGTGCCGTCCTCCGCCTCAGCGGCCGCCGGCGCGCGCGACGAGGGGCCCGGCTCCGCCGGGCCGCCCACCTGCGCCGCGCCGCTGCCCATCACCGCTCGAACACGACGGCCATGGGGGTCTGCTCGCGTCCCTGGCCCAACGGGTTGTCGGCGAACTGCAGCTCGTAGTGGGTACCGCTGTGCGGGGCCGCCTTGCCCAGGGTGTTGCGGCCGATGTCGTTGGCGTCCATCACGACGGTGCCCGTGAAGGACTCCCGCCACGCCTGCGGCACGGCCGCGCGGACCACGTCGTTCAGATGCCGGGCGACGAGGTCGGGATCCTTGGGCGGCAGCTTGGCCGACACGTTGGCCGGGTAGACCGAGTACTCGGTGGGCCCGTCGATCGCGCGCACGTTGCCGCCGACGACGTGGTAGAACCAGCCCTTGCGCCGCAGCACCTTGCCGGCGGCCCCGGCCGCGGAGGCCGCGATCACGCGCGGCAGGCCCGCCTCCTGGATCGCGAGCTGCATCGTCACGGGGTCGCCGAGGCCGATGCCCGCGGGCGTGCGCGCGACGTAACGCGAGAGGTTCTGCGCCCACCACGTGGGCTGGACGTCCCACACGAAGTAGGAGCGGCCCTGCATGATCGCGATGATCTTCTCGGAGATGGTGAGGTTCCAGGGCTTGCCGACGGTCGCGGCGCGATGGTCCTCGGCCTCGGGGCCGCCGGCCTCGAGCTCGCGGTCGAGCGCGTCGAAGAAGGCGGACACGTACCGCGTCACCTCGGCGTCCATGTCGGAGGCGGCGGCGAACTTGCCGGTCTGCAGCGGGTAGCGCCGGGCGATCACGGGAGCAGCGGAGCGCGGGTCACGCACCTCGAGGTCGAGCTTCTTGCCGGGGTTGGCGGCGAGCGGGGCCTTGGGCTCGGGCTCGTCGAAGCGGCCGTGGTCGTCCTCGCCCTCCCCGGCGTCGTCGGTCTCGCCGGAGGCCTCGCGGGTCGGGTCGTCGACGCACTCGCGCATCCACAGCTCGAGGCTCAGCAGGCGCCAGAACACCTCGTCACCGCCGGTGGTGCGACCCGCGACGTGCGCCTCGAAGGCCTCGAGCACGGCCCGCTGGTCGGTCCACGGGCGGCGGGCGAACTGCTCGGAGCGGAACACCTGGTGGAGCGTGCCCTTGAGCCGCGACAGCCACTCGTGCTGGTCGATGGGCGCGAGGCGCTCGGGCTCGGTGGCGACGGCGCGCGGCGCGGCGAGCGGCGCGAGCGGGGCGAGCACGTCGCCGTCGGTCCCGGTCGACTGGGCGAGCACCGAGGCGACCTCGGCGTCCACGAGCGGCAGCGCGAGCGCGAGGCCGAAGCGCTCGGCGTTGCGCTGGGACGCGAGAACGGCTGCGGTGTCGCGGGCGGAGGCCGGCTCGGAGGCGAGATGGCCGGCGGCCGCGGTGTCCTCGAGGAAGGTGCGGGCCAGGAGGGCGTCGGCCGTCAGGGCGGTGCGGCCGCGGGCCGCGATGCGCTCGCGCACAGTGCCGAGCACGGAGCCGGGCGCCGAGGCCGCCTCGGCAGGGGACGAGGAGCCGATGAGGCCCGCGCCGCGCGGCCCGCTCGCGTCGAGCACGAGCGCGTCGGTGCCTGCCTCGTGCGCGGCCTCGCGCAGCGCGCAGTAGTGCGCGTACACGCCGAGACCGCCGAAGGGCTCGGCCTGGGCCCGCACGAGGTCGCCGAGGTCCTTCTTGAAGCGGTCGGTGGTCAGGCCGACGGTGCGCAGCGCGGCATCGGCGGACTCGGCGGCCGCGGCGGCGCGCGAGGCGCCGCCCGTCTCGGCCGAGGAGTCCTGGGCGCGCGTCGAGCCGGCCCGCACGCGCACGGCCCGCACGCCGGCCTCGCCCGGCGACGCCGCCTCGCCGGGCGTCTCCGCGGGCAGGGCGCCGTCGACGGTGGCGAGCAGGGCGGCCGAGGCGAGGTCCTCACCGAGCACGACCGTCGGCGACCCGGCGGGCGCAGTGGACAGCGCGCGCTCCACGGCGCCCTGCACCGCACGGGCGAGCGGCACCGCGGAGGCCGGGGCGGCGGGCTGGGGGCGGCGGCGGTCGACGGAGCCGTCGGGGTCCACGCGCACCTCGTCGCCGGCGCGCACGCGCAGGACGCCGTCGAAGAACGTGGAGGGGGCCGAGGCGACGTCGTCGCCGCGGAGGTAGGCCAGGACCACGCCGTGGTGCGGGGCGATCGGGCGCCCCTGAGCGGCGAGGCGCCGCACGAGCTCGCGCAGGTCGGTGCCCCACGCGACCTCGTCGTCGAGCACGGCGAGGTAGAGCTGAGCCGCGGCGGCGTCCTCGCGAGCAGCGACGATCGTGCCGTCCTCGCGGCGCTCGAGGCGCAGACCGGCGGGCAGCTCGGGCATACCGTCGCCTGCGGCAGAGCGCAGGGCGATCGAACCGGCGGTCTCGGACATGGCAGGTCCCTCCAGGGAGCGGGGCCGGCACACGCCGGCCGGGTCGG
>DAMDHZ010000002.1:25277-43636 GCA_032101665.1 Brachybacterium sp.
GAGAGGGGCGCCCGCGGCGAGCGCCCCCGGGGCATCAGCGCAGGAGCATCTCGATCAGTCGCAGGTAGTCGGTCCCGGCGACGCCCGCGCTGCTGGGCTGCACGGCGCCGATCGTGGCCTCGCGGGTGATCAGCGGGATCCGGATGGAGATCAGCAGACGTCCGGCCCACGCGAGATCGAGGCCCTCGACGAGCTCGCCGCGCGCCTCGAAGGCCCGCAGCACGTGCTCGGCGATGTGCTCGTGGACGCGGCGCAGCCGGATCAGCCGCAGCCGGCAGGGGAAGTCGGGAGCGATCGCCTCGGTCGTCAGCACCGCGAACAGCAGCATCTCCTGGGAGTCCGCGAGGAACTCGCCCTTGACGAGCTTCTCCAGGCCGTCCGTGGTGATGGTGTCGAACGTGTCGATGTGGTCGATGACGTGCTGGGCGTGGCCTTCGAGATCGTCGATCACCGCGTCCAGCAGGGCGTCCTTGGACTTGAAGTGGTGGAGCATCCCGGGGTGGGAGATGCCCACCTTCCCGGAGATGTCGCGCAGGCTCGTGCCGCGGTAGCCGCGCACCGCGAACAGCTCCGAGGCGGCGTCGAGGATCTCTCGTCGCCGGCTGCGGCTGCCGACCTCGGCGGGCGCCATCTGGGCCGACACCGCGTCGAGCGTCGAGATGGCACGCGCGATCGGGTCCATCGGCGCGACCGGGGGCGACGTCGCCTCCTGGAGCCCGAGGACGTCACCGGCCCGGTCGCTCAGGACCGTCTCGGGAGCGGCAGGGCCGGGCTCGGAGCCCTCGAGGGGGCGGGGAAGTGTCGTCATGTCGACCTCACTGTAACCTGCGCCGTCATCGCCCGACGCCCATGCGCTCGACCGGTGCGGGCGCCGCGCATCGCACGGACATGGTCACTCGGCCCGGACGCCCGCCCGCGGCGAGCGGCCGACGATCTCGGCGATCTGGATGGCGTTGAGCGCGGCGCCCTTGCGGAGGTTGTCACCGACGGCGAAGAGGATGAGGCCTCGCCCCTCGGGCACCGAGGCGTCCTGGCGGATCCGGCCCACGAAGGTGCCGTCGCGGCCCGCGGCGGCGAGCGGCGTGGGCACGTCGGCGAGCTCGACGCCGTCGGCGGCGTCGATCAGCCGGCGCGCCTCGTCCGGCGTGATCGCGCGGTCGAACTCGGCATGGATCACGAGGGAGTGCCCGGTCACGACGGGCACGCGCACGCACGTGCCCGCGACCGGCAGGTCCGGGATCCCCAGGATCCGCCGGGACTCGTGGCGCAGCTTCTGCTCCTCGTCGGTCTCCTCGGAGCCGTCGTCGACGATGCTGCCCGCGAGCGGGACCACGTCGTAGGCGATGGGCGCGACATACACCTCGGGATCGGGCAGACGGGCGGCGGTGCCGTCGGTCGCGAGCGCCTCGATGTCCCCCGCGCCGGCGCGGATCTGCGCGGCGAGCTCCTTGACGCCCTGCACCCCGGAACCGGATACCGCCTGGTACGTGGCGACGACGAGCCGCGTCAGCCCCGCGGCGTCGTGGAGGGCCTTGAGTGCGGGCATCGCGGCCATCGTGGTGCAGTTGGGGTTCGCGATGATCCCCTTGGGGCGGTCCGCGATCGCCTCGGGGTTGACCTCGGAGACGACGAGCGGCACCTCGGGGTCCTTGCGCCACGCCGAGGAGTTGTCGATCACGACGGCACCGGCGTCCGCGAACCGCGGAGCCAGGCGCAGGGAGGTCGAGCCGCCGGCCGAGAAGATCGCCAGGTCCACGCGCTGGCCCTCGGAGGTGAGGTCGGCGAGCTCGGCGTCCTCGACGAGGACGTCGCGACCGGCGAACGACACGGTCGAGCCCGCGGACCGGGCCGAGGCGAACGCGCGGATCCGCGAGTGCGGCACGGCGCGCTCGGCCAGCAGGGCGAGCATCACGCGGCCCACCTGGCCGGTCGCGCCGACGACCCCGATCACGGGGCCCTCGGGCGTGTAGCCGGGGCCTTCGGCGGCGGCGCGGTCGGCAGGAGCGGTGCTGGTCTCGGTCATGGGAGCCTCCTGGGGATGCGGACGGGTCGGCGGGGCGGCGGGGCCGTCGGCGGACGGGCAGAGGCCGAGCGTCCGGGTCGGCGGGGCGGTCGTCCGGCTCAGCGGCCGGTGCCGCCGTAGACGACGGCCTCGGCGGCGTCGGAGTCGAGGTCGAAGGCGGTGTGGATGGCGCGCACGGCGTCGTCGAGACGGTCGATGTCGGTCACGACCGAGATGCGGATCTCGGACGTCGAGATCATGTCGATGTTGATGCCGGCCTCGCCGAGCGCACGGAACAGGGTGGCCGAGACGCCAGGCGACTGCCGCATGCCCGCGCCGACGAGGGACACCTTGCCGATGCGATCGGTGTAGCGGACCTCCACGAAGCCGACCTCGGCCTGGGCGGCCTCGAGGGCGGCGAGGGCGGCCGCGGCGTCGGACTCGGGGAGCGTCAGCGAGATCGCGACCGTGTCGTTCGTGGTCGAGGTGTTCTGCACGATCATGTCGATGTTCGCGCCGGTCGACGCCACGATGTCGAAGATGCGCGCGGCCTTGCCGGGCACGTCGGGCACCTCGACCACGGTGATCTTGCCCTCCGAGCGGTCGTGGGCCACGCCCGAGATGATCGGGGCCTCGAGGCCCTGCTCGTCGATGTCGTCGGGCACGGGGGCCTCCTCGGGGTCGGTGGTCGCGGCCGGGGCCGCCTCGGATGGTCGCCCGCTCGCGGGCGCGTCGGCCACGGCGCGGATCGCGACGGTCAGCTCGGGGTCCACGGGGATCTCGCGCTCGGGCTCGTCGGACACGATGGTGCCGATGCGGCCGCTGAACGAGCTGCGCACGTGCAGCGGGACGCCGTAGCGGCGCCCGTACTCGACGCTGCGGACCATGAGGATCTTGGCGCCGTGGGCCGCGAGCTCGAGCATCTCCGCGCACGAGACGACGGGGACACGACGGGCCGTCGGGACGATGCGCGGGTCGGCGGTGAACACGCCGTCGACGTCGGAGTAGATCTCGCAGACGTCGGCCCCGAGCGCGGCGGCGAGTGCGACGGCGGTCGTGTCGGAGCCGCCGCGGCCGAGCGTCGTGATCTCCTTGGTGGTCCGCGAGACGCCCTGGAAACCCGCGACGATCGCGACGTGCCCGGCGTCGACGGCCTCGCGGATCCGGCCCGGGGTGACGTCGAGGATCATCGCCTTGCCATGCGTGGTGTCGGTGATGAGGCCCGCCTGGGAGCCGGTGTACGCGCGGGCCGAGACGCCGAGGCTGTTGAGGGCCATCGACAGGATGGCCATGGAGATGCGCTCGCCCGCCGTCAGCAGCATGTCGAGCTCGCGCGGCGGCGGGTTCTCGGTGACCTGCTCGGCGAGGTCGATGAGCTCGTCGGTCGTGTCCCCCATCGCGGAGACGACCACGACCACCTGGTGCCCGGCCTGGGAGTAGAGCGAGATCCGCTGGGCGACGCGCAGGATGCTCTCGGCATCCGCGACGGAGGATCCGCCGTACTTCTGGACGACCAGGCTCATCGGGGGTGGGCTCCTTGCGATGGGTCCGGGTCGAGGGCGGACGCGGTCCGCTCGCCGACCCGGTCGGGGCCGGGCGCTGCCGGGCCCCGGTGACTCGGGTGGGCCCGAGCGCGCCGGACCCGGTGGTCCGCTTCTGGACCACCCCTCTCAGTCTACGAGCGACGCACGGGACCCCTGGCCCAGGCTCGGCATGCGGGACCGGCGGCGACCTCAGATCCCGAGGGCCGAGACCTCGACGCGGCGGCCCTCGCGCGAGGACTGCTCTCCGAGCGTCGCGAGCTGGACGCCGCGTGCGCCCGATGCGAGGTCGTAGCGGTGCGCGCGACCGGCGGCGACGTCGCGGAGGAACTCGATCCACTGCGCCTGGAAGCCGTTGTCGAGGTCGGCGTTGGCCGGCACGTCGGACCACTGCGACCGGAAGTCGATGTCGACGGGCAGATCGGGGTTCCAGACGGCCTTGGGCGTGTTGGCCCGCGACTGGGACTCGCAGTGGAACAGGCCCGCGACGGCGGAGCCCAGGGTGCCGTCGACCTGGAACTCGACGAGCTCCCTGCGGTGGACCCGCGTGGCCCACGAGGAGTTGATCTGCGCGATGACCGGGTCCCCGGCCGGGGTCTCGACCTCGAAGATGCCGTAGGCCGCGTCGTCGGCGGTTGCGTCGTAGGACTCGCCGGCCTCATCCCAGCGGGTGGGGATGTGCGTCGCCGCCTGGCTGTACACCGAGGTGACCCGGCCGAGGATCCCCTCGAGCACGTAGTTCCAGTGGCAGTACATGTCGACCATCATTCCGCCGCCGTCCTGCTTGCGGTAGTTCCACGAGGGGCGCTGGGCGGGCTGCACCTCTCCCTCGAAGACCCAGTAGCCGAACTCGCCGCGCAGGGACAGGACGCGTCCGAAGAACCCCTCGCCGACGAGGCGTCGCAGCTTGACCAGGCCCGGGAGGTAGAGCTTGTCGTGGACGACGCCGATCGTGCGGTCCGATGCCGCTCCCCGGCGTGCCAGCTCGATCGCCTGGTCGAGCGTCTCCGCGGTCGGCTTCTCGGTGAAGACGTGCTTGCCGGCGGCGATCGCGGCGGTGAGCGCGTCGAAGCGCCGCGAGGTGGTCTGCGCGTCGAAGTAGATGTCGACATCCGGGTCGGCAATGACGGACTCGACGTCCGTCGTCCATCGCTCGACGTGGTGGCGCGCGGCGATGTCGGCGAGCTTGTCGGCATTGCGCCCCACCAGGATCGGCTCGACCTGGAGCCGCGAGCCGTCCTCGAGGACCACCCCGCCGGCGTCGCGGAGGGGCAGGATCGACCGCAGCAGATGCTGGCGGTACCCCATGCGACCGGTGATGCCGTTCATGGCGATCACCAGCGGTGTGCGCGACTCGGCCTGAGATCCCATGGTCGTTCCTCTTCCGTGGACGGGCGCATCCGCGCCGCTGTGGATGACATGTGCGCGAGGTCCGTGCGGCACGGCTCGGCAGCTCCGACGCGCCCGCGACCATCGCGGTGACGAATCTAGCATCGGCGATCAGTTAGGCGCAACTCTGAACACTTTCGTTCGTCAATGTTCTCTCTCATTCACGGTTGCGCTCGCCGTCGTTCGGTACCGGCCCCGGGCGCCGACCGCAGGCAGTCCCGACGGGCGCAGGTCCCGACCTCAGGCGGTCTAGACCGGCGCAGGGCCCGTCGAACCGCGGACGATCAGGGTCGGATCCAGCTGGACGCGCGCGAGCGGGGAGGCCGGCGCGAGCAGACGATGCGCGAGCATCTGGACGGCACGAGCGCCGAGTTCCTGCTTGGGGGGAGCCACGGCCGTGAGAGCGGGGCGGGCCAGCGTGGCGAGCTCGTCGTCATAGGTGATGACCGACATCTGCTCGGGGACCCTCACACCCAGCCCGCGCAGCAGTTCGAGCACCACGAGGGCCGCCTCGTCGGAGTGAACGAGGATCGCCGTGACCGCGAAGCCCACGCACTCCCGCACGAAGTCGTCGATCGCGCCGACCCGTGCCCGTCCGTCGAGCCGTGAGGTGTCGCCACGTGGTGAGGCGAGATCCGCGTCCCATCCCTCGAGCGCCTCGTGCCAACCGGCCGCGATCTGATGGCGCTGAGGGACCCGCTTGTCCGTGAGCAGCGCGATGCGACGGTGCCCCAGAGCCGTCAGGTGCCGGACGGCGAGCTGTGCCCCGTCCGCGTGGTTCGTGGAGACCGCGTCGAAGGTGCGCGTGCGCGCGCCGCGCGGTCGCAGGCTGCGCTCCACGAGCACCGTCGGGGTCTCCACGGTCTCCAGGTACTCGATGAGCTCATCGGAGTGGGGGCCTTCGAGGTCCGGCACCAGCAGCAGGGCATCCACCGCCGACTCGGAGACCAGGGCGCGGATCTGGGTGAGGTTGTCCTGGGCGGCGAAGGTCGAGCCGCGCAGGAGCAAGCGGATCCCCCTCTCATCCGCAGCGCGGTTCGCGCCCTCGATGATCGTCGGCCAGTAGAAGTCCAGCGAGGGGGTGACCACGCCGACCGTCGCCGATCCCATGGTCCGGGGAAGGGGGCGGGCGTGGGCTCGCCGTGCACCGCCGTGGACCTGCTCGAGCCGGCCCTGCCGTGCGAGCTCGGCGATGTCGCGCCGCACCGTGATCGGCGCGACCCCGAGGCGTTCCGCCACCTCGCTGACCTGCACGGAGCCCTCGATGCCCACCAGAGAGAGGATCTGGTCCCGCCGATCGGCGGGATGGACCTTGACGGTGGTCATTCGCATTCCGCTCCGATCAGAGCCGCGTCCGGGCCACGAGGCGCCGCGGACGCCTGTACGCCGCCTCGTGCGCGGTCGGAGCCGCGCGCACGGCCCTCACTCACAGTACGGCAGGACGCGCGCGCCGGCATCGGCCGCGACCCGCTGCGCGACCTCGTCGAACGGGCGGTCCCAGATGTCGGTGTTGAAGATCTCCGTCTCTACCGGACCGCGGTATCCGGCCGCTGCCACCCAGCGCGTGATGGTCGCGAAGTCGATGTAGCCGTCGCCGACGTAGCCGCGAGAGTTGAGCGTGTCCTGCTTGAGCGGCAGGATCCAGTCGCACACCTGATAGCCGGCCAGCCGTCCCTCGTTGCCGGCACGGGAGACGGACGCCTCGAGGGCGGGGTCCCACCACACGTGGTAGGTGTCCACGATGACGCCGACATCCCGCGGATCATGCGGGGCCGCCAGATCGAGCGCCTGGGCCAGGGTGGCCACGCAGCCGCGATCGGCGGTGAACAGCGGATGCATCGGCTCGATCACCAGCCGGACGCCATGGGCGCGGGCGAACGGGACCAGATCCGCGAGCCGTTCGGCGACGCGCGCCCGGGCCGCCACCAGATCGCGGTCGGCGTCCTCGGCGTCCGCACGCACGGGGAGCCCCGGCGCGGGGTTGGCCGGGAGGCCTCCGACCACCATCACGAGCTCGCGGGTACCCACGGTCGCGGCCTCGTCGATGGCGCGCTTGTTGTCGTCCAGCGCGGCCGCGACGTTCTCGGCCCCGACAGCGGTGAAGAACCCGCCGCGGCACAGGGAGGAGACGGTGAGACCGGCGTCGCGGACGATCCGAGCGGCCCGCTCCGCTCCCACCTCCTGGACGCGGTCCCGCCACACGCCGACCGCACCGAACCCGGCGCGCGCCGCGGCATCGACGGCCTCGACCAGGGTGGCCCGCTTGATGGTCGCCGTGTTGAGGGAGCATCGCGACAGATCGATTGCGTTCATTGTGTGCACCAAGTTGGGCTCCCTTGACTGTTTTTGTCGCTTCTGTTCGCTACCATAGCCGACAGCGCCGTCCCGCACAGGTGTGGGGACCGGCGTGCACGGCATGCCGGCGGAGCGGGACGCAGTCGCCCCCCGCGCACCACGACAAAGGAGGCAGCATGGACAGCACCTCGAGCACCGGTCCCCGCGTGGCGATGGTGACGGGCGGGAATCGGGGCATCGGCCTCGGGATCACCAAGGAGCTGCTCGTCCGGGGCTTCGCGGTGTCGATCCTGGCGACCCGAGCCGAGCCCGTCGACCTGATGGAGGAGCTCCGCGCCCTTCCCGGCGGTTCGGGCCGCGTCCTCTATCTCCGTGGTTCGGTCGCCGAGCTGGACACGGCGCAGGCCTACATCGACGCGACCCGGGAGGCCTTCGGTCGCATCGACGTCCTGGTCAACAACGCGGGCGTGGCCCCGTCCGTCCGTGCGGACATCCTCGAGGCCTCCCCCGAGTCCTACGATCGCGTGCTCGGCACCAACCTGCGCGGGCCCTACTTCCTCACCCAGGCCGTCGCGCGCGCCATGATCGACCAGCGCGACCGCGCGAGCGCCGCCTCCGGCCCGGGCTCCCCGGACGGTCAGCCGCCCGCAGACGTGCCCGCCCCGTCCGGCCCTCCGGCCCGTCACGCGTGGTGCGGGACGATCGTCAACATCTCGTCGATCTCGGCCGACACCGTCTCCCTCAACCGCGGCGAGTACTGCCTGTCCAAGGCCGGCGTCCACATGGCCTCCCTGCTGTGGGCCACGCGGCTCGCCCCCGAGGGGATCCTCGTGTACGAGGTCCGCCCCGGCGTCATCGACACCGACATGACGGCCGGGGTCAAGCAGCGCTACGACCAGGTCTTCGCCGAGGGCGGGGCGCCGCTGCCGCGCTGGGGCACTGCGGCGGACGTCGGCTCGACGGTCGGCATGCTGGTCGAGGGACGGGCCCCCTACTCCACCGGGGACGTGATCCACGTCGACGGCGGCATGCACATCCCCCGGCTCTGATCCGGATCGACAGACAAGGAGCACCCCGTGCCCCAGGACTCCACGCTGCGCCTCGCAGGTCACGACGTCCCGGTCATCACGACCAACACCGTGGTGGTCGGCACCGGCTCCGCCGGCTACTGCGCCGCAGACCGACTGGTCCAGTACCGCCAGCGGGACGTGGTCGTGATGACCGACCGCGTCGCGACGGGCTCGTCCCGCAACGCCGGCTCCGACAAGCAGACGTACTACAAGCTCACGATGGCCGGCGGTGAACCGGACTCGGTCGCCGAGATGGCGCAGACCCTCTTCGCCGGCGGGGCGATGGACGGCGACAACGCCCTGATCGAGGCCGCGCTGTCGCCCCAGGCCTTCCTGCACCTGGTCGATCTGGGCGTGCCCTTCCCCCGCAATCGCTACGGCGAGTTCGTCGGCTACAAGACCGACCACGACCCTCGACAGCGGGCGACCTCGGTGGGGCCGTACACCTCGAAGTCGATGGTCGAGCACCTCGAGGCCAAGGTGCGGGCCGATGGCACCCGGATCCTCGACGACGTGCGGCTGCTCGACCTCGTGACCGTGCCGGGTGAGGTCGGCGGGGCCGAGGCCGTGGGGCTGCTCGGGCTGCGCCGACGCGTGACCCAGGCGCAGGCCGAGGCCGGCGAGTCGCGCTTCGTCCTGATCCGCGCCACCTCCATCGTCCTGGCCTGCGGCGGACCGGCCGGCATGTACGCGCGCTCGGTCTTCCCCCACGGCCAGTGGGGCGCGGCGGGTGCGGCGTATCGCGCCGGCGCCCAGGGGCACAACCTCACCGAGTGGCAGTTCGGGCTCGCCTCCGTCGCGCCGCGGTGGAACGTCTCGGGCACCTACATGCAGGTCCTGCCGACCTTCGTCTCGACCGCCGCCGACGGCTCCGATCCCCGCGAGTTCCTCACCGAGTCGATCCCCGATCTCGGACGCCAGCTGTCCCTGATCTTCCTCAAGGGCTATCAGTGGCCCTTCGACATCCGGAAGGCGCAGGACGGCTCCTCGCTCATCGACCTCCTGGTGCACCGGGAGACCGTCATGCGGGGGCGCCGCGTGTTCCTGGACTTCCGGCGCAACGCCTTCGACGGGCGTCCGCTGGATCCCGCCGTGCTCAGCGACGAGGCCCGCGACTACCTCTCGCGCGCGGACGTCCTGTTCGGCACGCCCGTCGAGCGTCTGCGCCGCATGAACGAGCCCGCCTACCAGCTCTACCGGGAGAAGAACCCCTCGATCGACCTCGAGCGCGATCCGCTCGAGATCGACGTCTGCGTCCAGCACAACAACGGCGGGCTGGCCGTCGACGCGTGGTGGCAGTCCTCGACCCTGCCGGGCCTGTTCCCGGTCGGCGAGGCGGCCGGCGCCCATGGCGTCTACCGTCCGGGGGGCGCCGCGCTCAACTCGACCCAGGTCGGCGCCGCGAGGGCCGCGCAATGGATCGCTGCGCGCCGCACCGGTGATCCGGTCGACGAGGACTCCTTCGCCGGGGCGGCCGCCCCGCTCGTCGAGGAGGCCGCGCGACTGCTGTCCGCCGGGACGCAGCGGGCCGCCGCAGGACAGGCCGACACCACCGGCACGATGCTCGCGGCCGCCCAGGAGCGCATGAGCGCGGCCGCCTCGGAGGTCCGCTCGCGGGAGTCCGTCTCCCGCGCGCTGGCCGAGGTCCGGGAACGCCTGGCCGCCTACGACCGGGAGGTGAGCGCGGACGGGTCGTCACGCCGATCCATCGAGCGCCTGTTCCTGGTGCGCGACATCCTGTTCACCCAGTTCGTCTATCTGTCGGCCATGGTCGACTACCTCGACCACGGTGGCCGCTCGCGCGGCTCGGTCCTCTACACCGACGCCTCGGGTCGGCTGCCGCAGCAGGTCGGCGGAGCCGAGATCCCCGGCCTGCCGGACGACTTCCGCTTCACCCTCGACGCGGGAGCGCTCGACGAGCAGGTGCAGGAGGTCGCGTGGACCGGCTCTGCCGGATGGCCCGGGGACGTCGAATCGGTGTGGCGCGCGCGCCGTCCGCTCCCCGACACCTCGAGCGACTTCTTCGAGAGCATCTGGCGGGACCACCGGGAGGGCCGGACCATCTCCTGACCGGCCGTGGGCGCACGGACCGCACGAGGCCGCCGCGGCGGCGCCGTGCGGCGACCTCACGCGTCGAGCGGACGCCCCAGCAGCCAGTTGACCTCGTGCATGAGCAACGCGATGCGCTCGGGCGACGCGAAGGTGCCGGCATCGTGACCCAGGGAGTCGTAGATCGTGCGCAGGCCGTGGGAGGTGTTCACCCAGCTCGTCGGCTGCTCGGCGCCGGCCTCGAACTGCGTGGTGGTGACGGTGACACCGTCCGCGGGGGCGAGCAGCGTGTAGCGCTCGTCGTCGACGTGGACGTCCGCGAGCCCCTCGGTCAGCGGGTGCGAGCCGGCGACCACGCGGAACAGCGCCTCGGACTGCTCGGGGTGGTAGGTCGTGCCGCGCACCCACCGGCCCCCGACGATGCGGGGCCACTCGGGATCGTCCAGGAACGCGTTGATGCCCTGGTGGTACACGAGGATCGGAGCGCCCGCATACGCGTAGTCGTGGATCGCACGGTGGACCGGGAGCCAGTCCTCGTCCGCCCCGTCGAACTCCGGGTCGATGCGGCCGGTGCCGCCGTTGACCACGACGAGGTCGTAGAGGCTCGCGGAGATCTCGTCCGCGACGTGCGGGAACAGCGACCTCACCGTCGTCTCGAGGCCGTGACCGTCGAACAGGCGCGCGAGCAGATGGGAGGTGGCGGCGTGGTCGTGCCAGGGGTCCTCGTACCGCCCTCGTCCCGCCAGGATGAGGACCCTGTGCCGTGAACCGTCCCGCTCGACCGTCATCGGCCTTCCCTTCTGCTCTGCGATCCAGCTGTCACGATGAACAGCATCGGAATCGACGCTTTCTGATCAGGTATGGACTATTATGTCACCTATCGTTCTCAAGCGTGCGGAGTGGCGTCACGGCGCTGCCATGGCGGAGGAGAACGCCTGCCCGCCGCCTCGACCAGGCCCTGACACCGAGGTCCGACCTCAGGAGGAACCGTGCCCGACCGCCCGACCATCGTCCTGTCCATGCTCGACGAGTTCCGCGATCGGTTCTTCGATGCCGCGGCCATCGAGCGCCTGCGCGAGGCCGGAGAGCTCGTCCCCGATCCCGACCCCGTCTCCCACGCGACGTCCGAGAGCCGCGCGGCCCTCGCCCGCGCCGAGGTGCTCATCACCGGCTGGGGAGTCGGATCGCTCGACGAGCACCTGGCCTCGGGTGGGCTCCCCCGCCTCAGGCTCCTCGCCCACTCGGGCGGTTCCGTGCGCGGCGTCACCGGCCCCCAGATCTTCGACCACGGGGTCCGGGTCTGCTCCCAGACGCAGCTCAACTCCGAGCCCGTCGCCGAGTTCACCCTGGCCATGATCATCCTCGCCGCGAAGAACGTGTTCAGCGCCCAGAACGACTACCGCCGACTCGGCGAGAAGCCCGACTTCACGGGCCCCGCCTACCGGAACGCCGGTCTGTACGGCGCCACGATCGGGATCATCGGCCTGTCCCGGATCTCCCGGCGCGTGATCGAGCTGCTCCACGCCTTCCACTGCACGATCCTGGTCGACTCCGGCCATCTCTCGGACGCCGACGCCGCCGCCCTCGGGGTGCGACGCGCGAGCCGGGACGAAGTGCTCTCCACGTCCGACGTGGTCTCCCTGCACTCGGCCTCCACGCCCCGCACGCGCCACATGCTCGGGCGGGACGACTTCGCCGCGATGAAGGACGACGCGACGTTCATCAACACCGCTCGCGGCGCCATCTGCGACGAGGCGGCACTCCTCGCCGAGCTCCGCACCGGTCGCATCAACGCCATCATCGACGTCACCGATCCGGAGGTGCCGGTGCCCGACTCGTCCTGGTGGGAGCTCCCGAACGTGCAGCTGTTCCCGCACTACGCCGGATCGATGGGACGCGAGCTCTACCGCCTGGGCGACGGGACGGTCGCCGACATCGAGAGCTTCCTCACCGGCCAGGCCGTCGCGGGCGAGTTCGAGCGGGACGAGTACGACGGGCGGGCGTGACGGCCTCCGGTCAGCCCCGAGGTCTCGTCGGGGCAGGGCCGTCACCGGCAGGGTGAGCGCCCGCGGGGCCGCCGCCGGCTGGGTCAGCGCCCGGTGGCGCCGGCGTGACCGCCCGCGGCCGACGCGCGCAGCACGGGCAGCGCCGCCCATCGTGAGTTCGCCCAGACCAGGTAGAGCGCGAGCGCCGAGGCGAGGAGCAGCACCAGGATCGGCTGCAGGATCACGCCGGCGCCGTAGACGCACAGGACGCCGACGCTGAACAGCGACAGGTACCAGCTGCGCGCCGCGCACGCGCAGGCCGCCCTGACCACCGACCACCAGGAGCCCGCGGTCAGCTCGGTGACCAGCACCAGCGCGAGGATCCACACCGGCAGGCAGAACGTGCAGAGCACCACCAGCATCGGGGTGAGCACCGCCCCGAGCGACCGCTGCGCCGCCCACACCGCGTCCACGACGAGCACGAGAGCCAGTCCGAGCGGAAGCGCGGAGACCTGCAGGCTCCGCACCGCGAGTCGCCTCCAGACGCGGAAGAACGGACGGAACACCGCCGTGTCCTCCTCGCCCCAGTAGCGGCGGGCGATGGCCGGGGACCCCGAGAGCTCGTCACGGATCGAGCCGGAGCCGATCTCGAAGCCGGGCATGTCCCGGAAGGCGGCGAACGTGGCCGCGAGACCGGGCGAGGACAAGAACGCGCCGATCAGGACCGCGGGGACGGCACCGAGGGGATCGACGGGCGCCACCAGCATCACGACCAGCGGGAGGCACGACACGGCGATCGCGGCGTTGAGCCGGACCACGGTGAACAGGAAGTCGCCGAGCCGGAGCCAGAAGGAGGTCGGGGACCCGAGCGGCTCTCCCGACGACGAGCCGGATGCCACGAGCGCTCAGCCCTTCACGCCGGTCGTCGCGATGCCCTCGACGAAGTATCGCTGGCCGAAGACGAACGCGATGGCGATCGGCAGCACGGACAGGACGGAGCCCGTCATGATCATGCCGTAGTCGGCGTTGTACTGGCTGATGAACGTCTTCAGGCCCAGCTGGATCGTCCAGTTCTCGGGGCTGCGCAGGTAGATCAGCGGCCCCATGAAGTCGTTCCAGGTGCGGGTGAAGGTGATGATCGCCAACGACGCGATCGACGGCACGGACAGCGGCAGCATGACCCGCAGGTAGATCCCGTACTCGCTCAGCCCGTCCAGGCGGGCGGCCTCGGACAGCGACTCCGGGATCGTGTCGTAGAACTGCTTCATGAGGAACACGCCGAAGGCGCTGAACGCCTGCAGCAGCATCAACGAGACGAGCTTGTCCGAGAGGTGCCACGACGACAGCATCTTGAACTGCGGGATCATGTAGGCCTGCCACGGCACGGCGATGGTGCCGATGTACACGAGGAACAGGGTGTCGCGCCCGGGGAAGCGGATCCGGGAGAACCCGTAGGCGGCGAACGACCCGGTGACGACTTGCAGGAGCGTCACGACGACCGAGATCACGACCGTGTTCCTGAGCCACGTGAGCATGTCGGACTTCGCCCAGATCTCCACGTAGTGCTGCCACTGCCAGTCATCGGGGAACCAGGTGATCGGCGTCGTGAAGACCTCGTTGTTCATCTTGAGCGAGGACGTCACCATCCAGAAGAACGGCAGCAGCAGGAAGACGGCCATCACGAGCAGGCCGACGTAGAGCAGGACGCGTCCGACGATCGAGCCGACCGTCCGGTGCGCGACCCGGCGCGGCGGCCGGTCGTCCATGGTGAGCAGCGCCTCGGTGTCGACTCCCGGCACGGGCTGGGGCATGGTCACGGTCAGTCCTCCCTTCTGCGGTTGTAGAGGAACTGCACGACGGTGACGACCATGCAGATGACGAACAGGACCAGGGCGATGGCGGAGGCGTAACCGAAGTCGTTGCGCTCGAAGCCCATGCGGTAGATGTACTGCGAGATCACGAGGGACGCCGTCCCCGGACCGCCGTTGGTCATCACCAGGGTGAGGTCGAGGATCTTGAAGGACTCGATCGTCACCATGACGGTGACGAAGAACGTCGTGGGCCGCAAGGCCGGCACGGTGATGTTCCAGAACCGCTGCACGGCGTTGGCCCCGTCCATCGTCGCCGCCTCGTAGTGCTCCTTCGGGATCGTCTGCAGTCCGGCGAGGAACAGCAGCATGAAGTAGCCGACCTCGCGCCACGTCCCGACGATGATCACGGCCGGCATCACCCAGGTCGTCGATCCGACCCAGCCGGGAGGGTTCGCGATGCCGATGGTGCGCAGGAAGATGTTGATCGGGCCGCTCTCGGGGCTGAACAGCATGTTCCACACCTGGGCGACCGCGACGATCGACGTGAAGTAGGGGAAGAACGCGGCAGCACGGAAGAAGGCGACACCCCGGAGCTTCTGGTTGAGCAGGACGGCCAGCAGCATCGCCAGGATGACGGTGAGCGGGATGTGGAGGATCGAGTAGTAGCCCGTGTTCAGCGCCGCGTCCCAGAAGGCCCCGTCATGGACCAGGCGGCGGAAGTTCTCCAGGCCGGTCCAGGTGGGCGAGCCGAACGCGGTCCACTTGGTGAAGGCGATGTAGAACAGCACGAGCACCGGGACCAGGGTGAAGACCCCGAAGCCGAGGAAGTTCGGCAGGATGAAGCTCCATCCGGCGAGCGTGTTGCGCCAGGTGAGCGTGGACCTGCTCGTCCCGGAGGGCGCAGGACGGGAGGTCCGTCCCGTGCGCTCCGTCCTCGTCATGTCCCGCTCGGACAGTGCGGCCTGCGTTCGTGCGGCCATCACATCACATCCTCTTTCTGGGATCGGGGTCCGGTCCGGGCGATCCGCCCGGACCGGACGCCGTCAGGGGGCGGGCCTGCGCCGGCCCGCGGTCACTTGGCGACGAGGCCTTCGTTCGCGACGCGGTCCTCGGCCTTCTTCAGGCCGTCGTCGACCGTCGAGGCGCCCGTCATGATCTCGGAGTGGGTGTCCTTGAGGATGTCCTGGACGTCGGCGGTCACCTCGCTCACAGGGGTCTCGAGACCGGTCTCGTGCGTCGAGAACGCGGTCTTGGACCCCTCGTCGGACGGCATGCCGTCCAGTCCGAAGATCGCGTCGACGACCGCGTCGGAGGAGTAGGCGGGGGTGACGCCCAGGCCGGCGATGACCTTGGCGCCCTCCTCGCCGGACGCCCAGGTCAGGAACTTCTGGGCCGCGTCCTTCTTGGCGTCGTCGATGTTGGCGTTGACGGCGAAGGCGGTGGGCGTGCCGAACGTGATGTTCGGGTCGCCCTTCTGCCGCTGGGGCAGCGGTGCGATGCCCCACTCGAAGTCGTGCGCGTCCCCGGACTCCTGCTGCTGGAGCAGGGTCGCGATGTACCACGAGCCCATCGGCAGCAGAGCGGCCTTCTCCGTGCCGAACTCCGCCTGGTACGTCATGGACTGCGCCTGCGCCGTGGCGAAGTCGACCGTCGCGCCGTCCTCCTGCACCTGCAGGAAGATGTCGTAGTACGGCTTCATGTACGAGAAGTCGCCGCTCGTGAGATCCGCGTCCGGGGTCTGCACGAGGGCCGTGGACTGGACGATGGACTGCCAGGTGTGGATGTAGGAGCCCTTCGTCCCGTCCCCCAGCGTGTCGGTGATGGTCTTCGCGTTCGCGGCGAAGTCCTCCCACGTCCAGCTGCCGTCCGGCACCGGGACGCCGGCCTTGTCGAGCAGGGCCTTGTTGTAGTAGAGCAGCCAGGAGTCCTGGCGATACGGCAGCGCGTACGTGGTGCCGTCGATCGCGAGCGTCGCGACATCGATGTTCTTGTCGCCGTCGTACTCCTTCGCCAGGTCGGACACGTCCAGCAGCTGGCTGTTCGAGGCATAGAAGTAGTACTTCTGGAGGTTCTTCATCGTCATGATGTCCGGAGCCGAGCCACCGGAGAGGTCGGTCGTGAGCTGGGTGTCGTAGTCCGTCGCCGAGTACTCCTTGAGGGAGATCGTGACGTTCGGGTTGGCGGACTGGAAGGCGTCCACGAGGGCCTGGAACTCGGGAGTCGAGTCCAGGCTCCATCCGGACAGCGTGAGCTCGGCCTTCCCGTCCGAGGCGCCGGACGAGCCCGAGTCCGATCCGCCGCCGCAGGCGGCGAGCGACAGTCCCATGACGGTGGCGGACCCCGCGATCAGGCTCCTCCGGGAGAGATTCGTGGTCATCTGTGTTCTCCTTGCTCTCTGCACGACACCGCGTCGGGCCGTGACGATCTGATCGCGGGGCTCAGCCCCGGCGTGCTTCCCCGGCCACCACGTGGCGGGAGGTCATGGACGCGCTCCAGCGGACGACCACGGTCACCCCGTCGGCTCCCGGCCGCAGCTCGGTCACCGTCGGCGCCTCGGGCGGCTGCCCGGTGCCGTCGAGCAGCACGCCGACGGCCTGCCACTGACCGCAGCGGAGCGGGAACGTGAGGGTGGGGGTCCGTGTGGTCCCCTCGAGCGGTGTCGCATCCTGGCGGTGGACGACGTCACCGGTCTCGGCCGTCCCCTGCAGAGGGACGAGGAGGGAGACGAGACGGCCGGTCCGCACGGACACCGCCGACGCGTCGATGTCGGTGTCCCACGGTGGCGCGCCCGTGAGGGGCCACCCGCCCACGCGCACCGCGACGGCATCGGCCGCGGCCTCCTCGATCCGGAAGAGGCGGACCTCCCACGGGCCGTGCACGAGCGAGACGATCGTGAGGCGTCCCGCGGGGAGGACGTCTCCCTCGATCCCCGAGCCGTGATCGGCCTGGCGCTCGTGCGGGCGGATCCAGTGCGCCACCCCGGTGGAGGCGGCCGTTCCGACCTCGTGCTCGACGCCCACGCCGAGCAGCTCCATCCCCGCGCGATGTGAGCCGTTGCCGGCGGCATCGATCAGGGCCACGGACTGATCGATCGGATTGCGCACGGCCTCGGCGTCCATCAGCGGGGCCGTCGCCGAGGAGTACCCCAGGCGCGCGTAGATCGGGGAGTCGCCGACCGGGGCTCCCGGCAGCGCATGATCGCTGCCGTGATTGGTGATGCGCACGATCCCGTCGGCGCGCGTGCCCGACAGGATCCACCCGGCGGGGCGGACGGCGCGCACGGCGTCACCCTGCTCGACGGGCAGCGGCTGCTTGGGCTCGGTCCACACCGGGGCGTCGGCCGGCAGGGCCAGCCCCAGCAGACCCTTGGACGCCCAATAGGGGGAGGCAGGCCCGGAATAGCTCTGCTTGAGGGCCGGCCACGGGTGGTGCCACCCGAGCGTGAGCAGGCCGTCCTCGTCGGGCGCGCCGTGCCGGGCGAAGTGCTCGAGGATCCCGGAGGCCGCGCGGCGGAGGAGTCCGGGAGCCGGTGCGGGCAGGTCGGCCAGGGCTCCCGCCCACAGCGGCGCCGCGGCGGCGAAGCGGTAGATCAGGCTGCGCCCCTCGATCACCGGGGCGCCGTCCGCACCGATCAGGTGGACGAAGTCCTCCAGATAGCGGGCGAGCCGCCGCCTGTCGATCTCGACGTCCCGCCCGAGGTCACGAGCGCCGCGCATGCGGGACCACAGGATCGGGTAGAGGTGCATCGCCCAGCCGACGTAATAGTCGTAGGCACGCTCCTCCCCGTCCGAGTACCAGCCGTCACCCCGATAGCAGGAGTCGTGGAAGTCGAGGTCCGCACGGATGTCGTCCTCCGACCACGGACCGCCCACCGAGCGCAGGAAGGTCTCGACGGTGATGCGGAACCACACCCAGTTGTTGCGCGGGTAGTCCTGGTCCCCCACGATCGGGGCGAACCAGTCGATGACGTTGCGCTGCTCCGCTTCCGACAGCCGATCCCAGATCCACGGCCGGGTCATGTCCAGGACCACCGCGATGGAGGCGGCTTCGACCTTCGCCTGCGGGCACGTGGCGGGGCGGGGCCAGGCCTCCTCGGGCGAGGCCTCGGGGTCGGTTCCGGCGATCAGGCCCTCGCGGTACCAGTCGGCCAGGCCCAGCGGGTCCTCGCCCTGCAGCCCTGCCAGTCGGAACCCCGCGAGCAGCAAGGTGCGGGCATA
>DAMDHZ010000002.1:43646-56135 GCA_032101665.1 Brachybacterium sp.
GCGGGCATAGCCCTCCAGGCCATCCGACTCCGGGCCGGAACTCGAGGCGGGGCCGGGCAGGTGGAGCTTGGCGTGACGCGGGGTGAACGAGGGACGCACTGCCGTGAGCATACGGTCGGCACGCTCCTCCCACGCCTCGCGCGTGAGAGGCGTGTCGGGGCTGCCCGTTCCCACCTCGCCCATGGTGCTTCCTCCTTGAAGTGCTTCCCCCGGCGTCGCCGGTCGGGAATGCAGGGACACCCCCGCTCGCTGAGAACTACCGTACCTTCCGTTCCTGTCCTATCAAGGACTTTGATGTCGCTAAATGATTGAATCTGTTCACCGTTGCCCCACCGCTAGGCTGAGACCGTCCTCCGGCGACGGCCACTCGTGCCTCGTCGTCGGCCTGTCCCCCATCGAAGGGTGCTCCATATGACGTGCGCGAACCGAGACGATGCAGACGCAGCTCCGCTCGCGGCGCTCTGGGGTCCGGCCATGTCGGCAGAGGCGCTGGGCACGATGCTGCGTCCGCCCGCCGAGGCACTCGGAGTTCCCGACGGGTCCGATCGATCATTTTGGGACTCTATCGATCATGCAAGCCGGGACGCCCTCGTGGAGGAGGCCGGGGAGCAGCTCGGCCGGCCGTGGCCCATCCCTCTGCCCGGAGACTACGCACGCTACGTCCTGGACGGGGACCGGTCCGTCTACGAGGCGGCGGTCTTCGCCCGTGAGCGCCGCACCGCCGTCGCCGTGCTGGCGGCCGCCCTCACCGAGGAGCCCGCATTCCTACGCGAGGCCCTGGACGGCGTGGGGCTCCTGTGCGAGCAGAGCTCATGGTGCTGGCCCGCCCATGACGACACGCACGAACGACACGGCTCGGTCCTGCCGACGGTCACCGACCCGTACCTGGACCTCGGGGCGGGCGAGGTCGTCGCCCTCCTCGCGTGGGCCGACACCGTGCTGGGGCCCCAGCTGGAGTCCACCTATCCCGGCATCCGCGCGCGCATGCGCCACGAGGCGGATCACCGGGTCTTCGACCCGTTCCTGGAGCGGCGCGACTGGTGGTGGCTGGGGATCACGCGTCCGCCGATCAACTGGAGTCCGTGGATCCACGGCAACGTCCTCACGGCCGCTCTGCGGCTGGTCGACGATCCGTCACGTCGGGCGCGGATCGTGGCTCTGTGCCTCGAGGGCATCGACCGCTTCCTCGGCCACCTGCCCGCCGACGGGGCGGTCGACGAGGGATCGGCCTACTGGTGGGAGGGAGCCGGCCGCATGCTCGAGGCGCTCGAGCGACTCGAGGTCGCGACCCGTGGCACAGCCGGGCGCGCCTCGCTCGACGCCTCCGCCTCGCCACGCCTTCACCGCATCGTCGCCTTCCCCCACCGGATGCAGCTCGGAGACGACTGGTTCGTCAACGTCGCGGACGCTCCGGCGCGCGCCAAGAGCGACACCCCCTGGCGCACCCTGTTCCGCTGGGGGCGCGCGACCGCCGTCCGCGGTGCCGAGCAGCTCGCCCGCGCGCACCGTCGGCCCGGCACGCTCGTGTGCCCGCCCTCTGCCGGTCTCGGCCGCCTCGTCCCTGCGCTCGCCGATGCCGAGTGGGCCGAGGCGTCACCGGCCTCGCTCGCGGAGGCGGCGGCCGGGGCCGAGGAGGACTCCGCGCTCCCCCGGAGCGTCTGGTACCCCTCCGTGCAGGTGGCCGTCGACCGCGCCCGGGCGGGCACCTCCACCGGTCTCGCACTCGCCGTCAAGGGCGGCACGAACGACGAGAGCCACAACCACAATGACGTCGGCTCCTTCATCGTCGCGGTCGACGGGCGCCCCGTCATCATCGACGTCGGCCAGCCGACCTACACGGCACAGACCTTCGGGCCGGACCGCTACCGGATCTGGGTCACCCAGTCGGGATGGCACAACCTGCCGGTCGTCCGCGGCCACGAGCAGGCGCCGGGCGACCGGTTCGCCGCCCACGACGTCCGTCGCACGGAGACCGCGTGCCTCGCCGGTCTCGAGCTGGAGCTCGCGAAGGCCTACCCCGCTTCAGCGGGACTGGAGTCGTTCAGGCGCACCGCCGCCCTCGACCGCCGCGACGCCGATCACCCGAGGGTGACCATCAGCGACCGATGGTGGTTCACCGGCCCGGAGCAGGCGGACGAGCATCACGACGTCGAATTCCACCTGATTGTGGGAGGATGCGTGACACAGGTGACGAACGGCGTGCGGATCGCGCCCCCGGACGACGCCCGCCCCGTGGTGGTGTCCTGGGGCGAGGTGCCGATGGACGTGCGGATCGAGCAGCAGGTCGTGCAGGATCCGCGGCTCAGCTCCATCTGGGGAGGGTCGATCAGCAGGGTCGTCCTGGTCCCGGGGGCGCTCCCGGCGGCCGAGCGACCGCTGTCGGGGCGCCTGGACCTGACGATCGAACTGGAGGGATGACCATGCCGAAGGATCTGCCCGCCAATCGCCGTGAGCAGATTCTCGACATCGTGCGCGCGGAGTCCTTCGCCCGGGTCACCGACATGGCGCATGCCCTGCACGTCGCCCCGATCACCGTACGGCGTGACATCGCCGAGCTCGCCAAGGACGGACTGGTCGAGCAGGTGCGGGGCGGAGCCCGGCTCATCACGCGACCTCAGACCGTGCGCCCGATCCCCGGTGCGGTGATCGGCGTAGTCACGCCCTCGCTCGACTACTACTGGCCGTCGATCATCCACGGCGTGAGCGAGGCCGCCGACCAGACCGGGGTGCGACTGGTCCTGCAGGGCTCGACCTACGCGGCGAAGGACAACCTGGCCCAGTTCCGGGCCCTGACGGAAGAAGGAACCGCCTCCGGCCTGGTGCTGGTCCCCGAGCTGTCCGGCGAGAACAGCGAGGACCTCCTGGAGTTCCTCCAGACGCTCGAGCTGCCCACCGTCCTCATGGAGCGCCAGCTCCGCCCGCACGGCCGGTTCGCACGCACCTTCGACTCGATCGTGACCGATCATCGCGGCGGGGCCAGCATGGCCGTCCGACACCTCGCGTCACTGGGGCATCGCCGCCTCGCGCTGCTGAGCGATCGCGAGAGCCCCACCCAGGTCCACATCCAGCAGGGATGGCAGGAGACCGCCGACGACCTCGAGCTCACGACCTTCTCCCAGCTCGCCGACGGCAAGCCCCGGCGAGGGCAGGCCGCGAGCGCATCCGCCATCGCCTCGGTGGAGCGGTTCATCGACCGCTGCGTCGAGGAGTCCGTCACCGGGATCCTGGTGCATCCCGACGAGACCGCCTTGACGGTCGTCGAGCACCTCATGCGCCGTGGGCTCGACGTCCCCCGGGACATGTCCGTCATCACCTACGACGACGAGATCGCGAACCTGTCCCGTCCGGCGCTCACCGCCGTGGCGCCGCCCAAGCGGGAGCTGGGAGCTGGAGCGCTGCGCATGGTGATCGACCGCATCACCGCGCCCGAGTCCCCGTTGACGCACATCGAGCTCCAGCCGTTCCTCGTCGTGCGCGACTCCACCGCGGAGCCCCGCAGCGCGGGCTGAGGGCGTGTTGCGGCGGGCGGGCCTGTGCTACCACGGGTAGGTCGGCCGTTGTCACCGCGGGCGGGCCGACCGGCGGGCCGCGGTTCCCGCGTATCGGTCGGCCGCTGTTCCCTCGGGCTGGCCAGTGCTACTGCGGGCTGATTGCTGCCACCCCGGGCCGTTGTCACCGCGGCGCGGTCGGCCAGGGAGCGCGGGTCCCGTGTGTCGGCGAGCGCCGACACACGGGACCCTGCGTCCATGCTCAGCTGGCGCTGGTGCTCACGCGCGAGATGACCTCCGCGTTGAAGGCGTCGAGATCGCCCGGGTTGCGGCTCGTCGTGATCCCGCCGTCGGTGACCACCTGCTCGTCGACCCACTGCGCGCCGGCGTTCTCGAGGTCGCTGCGCAGCGAGGTGTAACTGGTCAGACGCTTGCCTTCGACGAGCCCCGCCTCGATGAGGATCCACGGGGCGTGACAGATCGCGGCGATCGGCTTGCCGGCGCTCGCGAACTCCTGCACGAAGCGCACCACGTCGGTGTCCACGCGCAGGGCGTCGGCGTTGAGCGTGCCGCCGGGCAGCACGACGGCGTCGTAGTCGGCAGCGCTCGCGCCCGCGACCGGGCCGTCGACCTCGAAGTCGCGACCCCGGTCCCAGTCCCCCTGCAGAGCGGTGATGGTGCCCTCCTCCGGAGAGAGCAGCCGCGTGGTCGCTCCAACCTCCTTGAGCGCGGCGAGCGGCTCGGCGAGCTCGGGCTCCTCGACACCGCGGGTGGCGATGAGAGCGATGGTGCGACCGGTCAGTTCAGCCATGGTGGACCTCCTGTACTCGGGCGCCGGGGGGCCGTGAGCTGGTGGCCTGACCCGGGCGGCGCGCAACGGTGTGCTCCGACGTCCTCGGAGCGTCCCCTCCACCGTAACCACGGGCGCCGCACACGCCCAAGGGTCCGACCGCCAGGTCGAGAGCCTCGACGCGCGTCCAAGCCCGGCCGGGGGCGACTCGACGGCTCCGACGCATCGTCTCCTTCATGCTGAGAACCGGCGCTCCATGGACGGACGGCCTCCGTGAGGGCCTCGTTTCTCCGCAGAGCGCCCGTTCTCAGCATGAGGCGGCACCCCGCGCTCCAGTCCGGGTTCTCGGCTGCCGGTGAGTGCGAGAAAAGGTAGTCATATGGACGGACGGCCGCCGTGAGCGCCCCGTCCGTCCATATGACTACCTTTTTTCGCACGCCCGGCCGTGACCCCGCCCGGCCTCAGGCGCCCGTCCCCACCTGCTCGCGACGGCTCTTCCTCCATGCCCGCAGCCCCTCGATCGCCATGGGGATCACCGACAGCGCGACGATGAGCAGCACGGCGATCTCGAGGTTGTCGCGGATCGCGGAGACGCCGCCCAGGAAGTAGCCGAGGACCGTGATGAGCACGACCCACAGCACCGCACCCACGGCCGACCAGGTGAAGAAGACGCGCCGGGGCATCTGCCCGACACCGGCGACCACGGTGATGAAGGTGCGCACGATCGGCACGAAGCGCCCGATCACGAGGGCGCGGCGCCCGTACTTGTCGAAGAACGCGATGGTCTTGTCGAAGTACTTGCGCTTGATGATGCGGCCGTCGCGCTCGTACAGCCGGTGGCCGGCGGCGCGGCCGATCTCGTAGCCGACGACGTTGCCGGCGACCGCGGCGACCATGAGCGTGATGAGCGACAGCCAGAGCGGCTGGTCGAGCTGTCCCGAATGGGAGAACATCCCGACCGCGAACAGCAGCGAGTCACCCGGCAGGATGGGGAAGAACAGTCCGCACTCGATGAACACGATGATGTGCGAGAGCCACCAGAAGGCGTCCCCGAAGCGCTCCAGCAGCTGGGCCGGGTCCATCAGCAGGTGGATGAGGTCCATGGAAGTCCTGTTCGGCTCGGGAGGCGGCGGCCGGTGAGGTGCGGCCTGGTCCATGGTGCTCTGCCCCGGGGGGCGGGGGCCAGTCCGGGTGGCACAGCGCTCATGGGAGCCGCAGCGGCCGCCGCCCGCCCTACCGGCTCCCCCGCACCCGGGCGATGATCCGGCACGCCCCGTAGAGGAGGAACGAGATGGTCGTGATGTAGGGGCTGATGGGCACCGAGCTACCTGCCGCGAGCAGTACCCCTCCCACCGCGGCCGTGAGCGCGAAGACCACGCTCAGCACGCACATCCTGAGCGGGGAGGCGGTGATCCGGCGCGCGGCCGCCGCAGGCGTGACGAGCAGCGACAGCACGAGCAGGGCGCCGACGATCTGCACCGACACCGCGACGGCGAGCCCGAGCAGGAGCATGAACGCGATCGACAGCGCCCCGGTCCGCACCCCGCGCGCCGCCGCGACGGCCGGATCGGTCGATGCGAACAGCAGAGGTCGCCACAGCGCGAGCAGGGCGATGATCACGATCGCGACGATCACCACGAGCGACGTGATCCGCGGCGTGTCGATGGCGACGATCTGGCCCGTGAGCAGGCCGAACTTGTTCGCCGCGCGACCCTGGTACAGGGCCAGGCACAGGATGCCGAGGCCGAGCCCGAAGGGCATGAGCACCGCCGTGATCGAGTTGCGGTCGCGGGCCCGGGAGCCGAGCGCGCCGATCGCGAGCGCCGCGAGCAGCGAGCCGATGAGCGAACCGGGGACCACCCCGATGCCCAGCAGCAGCCCCGCGGAGGCGCCTGCGAAGGACAGCTCGCTGATGCCGTGCACGGCGAAGGCCATGTCCCGCATCGTCACGAACACGCCGATCAGGCCGCCGACGAGCCCCAGCGCGATGCACGCGATGATCGAGTTGCGCAGCAGCGGCAGCAGCTCGGCGTAGTCGGAGAAGTCGATGATGCGGGACAGGTAGTCCGACAGCTCCGCCGCGGTCATCGGGCTCCTCCCGTCGCGGCGAGCGGGTCGGGCGCGTCGTTGGCATGGTGGGGTACATGGTCCGGCGCTCCGACCACGAGGACGCGGCCGCGGTGGCGGATCACGTCCACGGGCGCCCCGTACAGGTCGGAGAGCACGTCCGAGCGCAGGACCTCGTCGGGCGTGCCGATCCGGAAGCGTGAGCCGGCGATGTAGAGCACGCGGTCCACGGCGTCGAGCACGGGGTTGATGTCGTGGGTGACGAAGAGGACGCCCAGGTCGAGGCGCCGACGGGCGTCGTCGACCAGGTCGACGACCATGCGCTGGTGGGACAGGTCGAGCGAGAGGAGCGGCTCGTCGCACAGCAGCAGCGAGGGGTCGGCGGCGAGCGCCTGGGCGATGCGCAGGCGCTGCTGCTCGCCGCCCGAGAGGGTGCCGACGGGCGCGTCGGCGTAGCGCTGCGCCCCGACTGCCTCGAGCAGACCCTCGATGCGGGCGCGCCGCGTGCGCGAGGGCAGGGGCACGCCCCAGCGATGACCGTCGATGCCGAGCCCGACGAGATCGCGACCCCGCAGCGGCAGACCCTCGTCCGCGAGCGTCTGCTGGGGCACGTAGCCGATGCGTCGGTCACCGCGGCGTACGGGCGCCCCGAGGAACCGGGCCGTGCCGGAGGTCAGCGGCTGCTGTCCGAGGATCGTCTTGAGCAGCGACGACTTCCCCGAGCCGTTGGCCCCCAGCACGGCGATCACCTCACCGCGGTGCACGGCGAGATCCAGGTCCTGCCACAGCGTCCGCTCACCGAACCGCAGGGTCGCCGAGCGCAGCGACAGGACCGTCTCGGCGGTGTCGGCCCCGCTCACGTGCCGAGCGCGTCGCCGATGGCGCTGAGGTTGTCGCTCATCCAGGTCACGTAGTCCTTGCCCTCGGGCAGGGTCTCGGTCACGCCGACGACGGGCACGCCGTTGTCCTGGGCGGCCTTGAGGACCGCGTCGGTCTGCGGCCCCGTGGTCTGCTCGTTGTAGGCCAGCAGGTCCACGGACTTGTCCGTGAACAGCGTGAGGGTGTCGTTGAGGACGGCGGCCGGAACGTCGTCGCCCTCCTCGATGGCCTCGCTGAACTCCTCGGGCGTCTTGTTGACGAGCCCGATCGCGTCGAGCATGTAGAGCGGCACCGGCTCGGTGATCGCGACGGACTTGCCGTTGTCGCTCGCCTTGAGGTCGGCCTCGGTCTGGACCAGCTCGTCGAGCTTGGTGTGGAGCGCTTGCGCGTTGGCGGTGTAGGTGTCCTGGTGCGCGGCGTCCGCCGTGCCCAGGGCCTCGGCGATCGCGTCGACGACCTTCTTGACGGTCGGGAAGTCGTACCAGACGTGCTCGTTGAGCTCCTCGCCGTCGGCCGCGGTGTAACCCGAGATGTCCACGGCGTTGATCACGGTGGCCGAGGTGTTCTTGGCCGTGGTGAGCATGCGGTCGATGAAGTCGTCGTAGCCGCCGCCGTTCTCGATGACGATCGCGGCCTTGGACAGGGCGAGCTGGTTGCGGGTGGACGCCTCGTACTCGTGCGGGTCGGCGTCGGGGCTCGAGATCAGCGAGGTCACGTCCACCTGGTCCCCACCGACGGTCGCGGCGAGATCGCCCCACACGTTGGTCGAGGCGACGACCGTGATCCCGGAGCCGGAACCCCCGCCGTCGCTCGCTCCCCCGGCGTCGGACGAGCCGGAGGCGCTCGAGGACGACTCGCCCGAGGAGCACGCGGCGAGCGTGAGGCCGACGGCGGCCGAGGCGGTGGACAGGAGGAATGCTCTTCTTCTCATCAGGACAGCTTTCTGGACGACACTCTGCGCGGCGAGGACCACCGCATGCAGCCATCATGATACCCATTCTCAATCGGCGGCCACGCCGGGCGAGAGGCGTCCTTCATGTGTGATCGGCAACACCCGCGGCGCGTTCGACGACACCGGTGGGGGCCGGCTCGATCTCGTGCCCCGGGGCGCCCGGTCAGTCGTCCCCCGGCACCTCGCGCTCGATCTCGGCGAGCCAGGCTGCGGCCTCGGCGTCCGAGGGCATGCGCCAGTCCCCGCGCGGGGAGAGCGATCCACCGGCGAGCACCTTGGGACCGTTGGGGATGGCCGAGCGCTTGAACTGGTTGGCGAAGAACCGTCGGACGAACACCTCGAGCCAGTGCTTGATCTCCCCGCGCGAGTAGGCGCGGCGGTCCTGGACGGGATATCCCGACGGCCAGTCCCCGAGGTCGACGTCCCCCCAGGCCTGATGGGCGAGGTACGCGATCTTGCCGGGCCCGTAGCCGCGCCGCAGCACGTGGTAGAGCGTGAAGTCGTGCAGGGCGTAGGGGCCGATCGAGTCCTCGGTGGACTGCGCCTTCTTCCCCTCCTCGAGCGGGATCAGCTCGGGCGTGATCTCGGTGTCCAGCACGGCCTGCAGCACCTCGCCCGTGTGCTGATCGAAGATCTTCTCGCTGATGACCCAGCGGATCAGGTGCTGCATGAGGGTCTTGGGAACGCCCGAGTTCACCGTGTAGTGGGACATGTGGTCGCCCACGCCATAGGTGCACCATCCCAGCGCGAGCTCGGACAGGTCGCCCGTCCCCACCACGATCCCGTGGTGGTGGTTGGCCAGGCGGAACAGGTAGTCGTACCGCACGCCGGCCTGGACGTTCTCGAAGGTCACGTCGTAGACCGGGGCGCCGTCCCCGGCCGGATGGTGCATGTCCCGCAGCATCTGCAGGCACGTGGGGCGGATGTCGATCGTCTCGAAGCTCGTGCCCAGGGCCCGCGCCAGCAGCTCCGCGTTCGAGCGGGTCCTCTCGGTCGTCGCGAAGCCGGGCATCGTGTAGGCGAGGATCTCGGAGCGGTCCCGACCCAGCAGATCCATCGCCTGGGCGCACACGATCAGCGCGTGCGTCGAGTCGAGGCCGCCGGAGACGCCGATCACCGGGCGCGAGCCGCCGGGCCGTCCGCCGCCGATCTGCTCCAGACGTCGCACCAGACCGGCGACCTGGATGTTGTAGGCCTCGTAGCAGTCCTGGGCCAGCAGCGCCGGGTCGTCGGGCACGAAGGGGAAGCGGTCCTGCGGGCGGCGGAGGGGCCCGGTCTCGGGATGTGCACGATCACCGGCGGAGCGGTGGACGACGGTCAGACCGTCGTCGTCGTAGGCTCCCGGTTCGGCCTGCGCCCAGGCGGACTCCTCCGGCAGCAGCAGCGCGTGATGGGTCGTGAAGTCCGCGTCGGCGCGATGCGTGCGCCGGTTGTCGTCGAAGGTGCCCTGGCGCCGCCGTTCGCCGACGATGCGGTCGAGATCGACATCGACGACGGTGGCCGCCGAGCCGCGCGGGAAGCGGGGCGACTCGCCCAGCAGATCCCCGCACTCGTACACGAAGGTCTGCCCGTCCCACGAGAGATCGGTCGTGGACTCCCCCTCCCCCGCGGCCGCGTACGCGTAGGCGGCGAGGCACCGGTTCGAGGCGCTGCGGGCCAGCAGCTGCCGGTCGGCGGCGCGGCCGATCGTGATGGGCGACCCGGAGAGGTTGACGAGGACGGTCGCGCCCGCGAGCGCGCCCTCGGCCGACGGCGGCACGGGCACCCACATGTCCTCGCAGACCTCGACGTGGACCACGAGGCCGGGGACGTCGTCGACCGCGACCAGCTGGCGCACGCCGAAGGGCACGCGCTCCCCTGCCGCGCCCGCGCCGCGCAGGGTGAGGGTCTGGCCGATCACGTCGTCACCCGGCGCGTACCAGCGCCGTTCGTAGAACTCGCGGTAGGTGGGCAGGTTCGCCTTGGGCACCGCGCCCAGGATGCGGCCGCGGTGGACCATCACGGCCGTGTTGTAGACGCGGTGGCGCCATCGCAGCGGGGCGCCGACGACGATCAGGGGGAACAGCTCGCGGCTGGCCTCGGCAAGGGCGCCCAGTGCTGCCTCGACCGCGTCGAGCAGCGGGTCGGCCAGCACGAGGTCGTCGAGGCTGTAACCGGTCAGGGAGAGCTCGGGGAAGACGGCGAGCGCCACGTGCTGTGTCTGCAGGTCGCGCAGGACCTCCAGATGCCGCTGCGCGTTGCTCGCGGGATCCGCGAGCGCCACCGGCAGGGTGGCGGCGGCGACACGCGCGAAGCCGTGGTCGTAGATCGAGGCCGACGGGTGGGGACCGGTCGGCGGGACGGGCCGCACGGTGCCCTCGGAATCCGGGGTGGTGGTCACCTCCTCAGGGTACTGGGCATCTCGTCCCGGGCCGGGCGGGCAGGTGGCGACGTCCTCCGCGGGCCGGGCGGATTCGACGGACCGCCGGACCCGCTGCTCCGCCCTCCACAGCCTCTTCCCCGTCTCTCCCCCGGTTCTTCCCGGGTTGCACGCCGGGCGGCAGGTGCCGTGTGCCACGATGCGTCGAAGGCGCCGCACGCGGTGACCGGCCGATGCCGCAGCGCCGCGCCACGGTCCGAGGACGAGGGGAATCCCATGACGACGCAGGATCCGATGCACCCGGAGCAGCAGGGGCAGCGGGTGCGCCGCGACTACGCGTACTCGCCGTATCCGCCCCCGGACGGCCCCGGCCCTTCCGATGCGGCTGACGTGCAGCGTTCCGAAGGCTCCTCGGCGCTCGGGGCGTCGTCTCCGCACGAGCCCCCACGTGGGGCCGCCCCCACCCCGGACGTGGTCGGTCCGCGCCCGCGGGCGCCCCTGCCCGACGGCGCCTGGACCGCCGGTTCCGGGACCGCCGGCTCGAGCGCATCAGGTGCTTCCCCGGAGGCGCCCGGCATCGTCGTGGATCGGGTCTCGCGCGCCTTCGGCGCGGTGCAGGCGGTCGCCGGCATGAGCCTCGTCGCCCCGCGCGGAGCGGTGACCGCGCTCGTCGGCCCGAACGGCTGCGGCAAGTCGACGCTCATGCTCATGCTCGCCTCCCTCCTCGCCCCCGATGCCGGGACGGTGCGGATCTGCGGCATCGACCCCCTCGCCGATCCCGCGGCCGTGCGCGCGAAGGTCGGGTGGATGCCCGACCAGTTCGGCACGTGGGACTCGCTGCGGGTGCAGGAGGTGCTCAGCGTCGTGGGCGGCGCGTACTTCATGCCGCACGAGCAGATCGCCCAGCGCACTCCCCAGCTGCTGGCCGAGCTGGACCTCGAGTCGCTCGCGACGCAGCGTGCGCACGTCCTCTCGCGCGGGCAGAAGCAGCGCCTGGGCCTCGCCCGCGCCCTCATGCACCGTCCCGAGGTGCTCGTCCTCGACGAGCCCGCGTCGGGCCTCGACCCGGCCTCGCGGCGCAACCTCCAACGCATCGTGCGGGACTTCGCGGCGGCGGGCGGCACCGTCCTCATCTCGAGCCACATCCTGTCCGAGCTCGAGGAGATGGCCGACAACGTCGTGTTCATGGACCGCGGCACCCTCGTGGACCAGTCGAGCGTGCGAGACCTCGCGCGGCGGGTCCAGCCGTGGCGCGTCGAGTCCCTCGACGCCGCGCGCCTGCGCACCGCGCTCGAGCGCGTCGGTGTCGCCGGGATTCCGGTGAGCGAGGCCGAGCGCACGGTGAGCGGCCACGCCGAGGCCGTCGTGCTCGTGTCCGACGAGGCGCAGGCCGCGCGTCTCGTGGCCGACCTCGTCGCGGCCGACGCCCGCGTGGTGGTGTTCGCGCCCGCCACCGGCCGCCTCGAGTCCGCCTACCTGTCCACCGATGCCGGTCGCCGCAAGGGAGCCCTGTGATGAGATTCCGTCCCCGCGCCATCGCGCTCGTCACCGGGCTCGAGCTGCGCCAGCGCGTGCGCTCGGTCCGCTGGTACGTGGCCCTCGGCATCTGGTTCGTGTTCCTGCTGGGCATGTCGGCGCTCATCACCGCGGCCATGCTGTGGCTGAACGGCGACACGTCGGACGCGATGCAGGCGGCGACCGTCGCGGCGATCGTCTTCAGCTTCTCGACGCTCCTGCTGGTCTTCGCGATGCTGCTGGTCATCCCGGCCCTCGCCTCGGGCGCCATCAATGGCGACCGCACCGCGGGAACCCTCGCCACCCTGCAGGCCACGCTCCTGTCACCGCTCGAGATCGTGGTGGGCAAGGTCCTCGCGGGCTGGGCGACGGGTCTCGCGTTCCTCGTCGCAGCACTGCCGTCGATCGTGCCGTCCGCGCTGATCGCCGGGATGTCGGT
>DAMDHZ010000002.1:56145-69790 GCA_032101665.1 Brachybacterium sp.
ATCACGGCGGTCGGGGTGGGGCTGTCGTCGCTCACGTCGCGCCAGCTGGGTTCTGTCGTGCTCTCCTATCTGGTGGTGCTCGGCACCACCGTGATCCTTCCCGTGGTCTACGTGTGCACCCTGCCGATGCTGTCGACCGAGCGGGACGTGACCGTCTACAGCGCCGAGTACGGGCCCGTGGGCGGCGGCGACGAGTTCGACGAGGTGCGCTGCGAGCAGTCCGTCGAGCGGATGCCGGTCGTGCGGACCGACCTCACCCTGCCGCTGCTGTGGGTCAACCCGCTCGTGATCGTCTCCGACATGGCGCCGATCCCGGAGGAGGGGGTCGACCAGGCGCCGCCCGGCGAGGTCGATGCGCTCGTGCTGATCGGCAGCGGCGTGCGCTACCTGGCCCATCCGACACATCCCTCCCACTTCGTCATGTGCTACGACGAGAACACACCCGGATACCCGGCGGATCTCGGCTCGCCGACCTCGGTCCCGGTGTGGCCCTTCGGCGTCGCGGCGTACCTGATCGCGGGGGCCGGCGGCATCGCGGTCGCGACCTGGCGGATCCGCACTCCCATGCGGCGCGTGGGGGCGGGGACGCGGATCGCGTGAGACGGCGTGGTGCACACCCGGTGGTGCCCCGGGGTCCGCGCCGGCTGAGAGCGCCCGGGGCCGGTGATGCCCCGACGTGCTCCGGCTGAGCTCGCGCGGGATGGGGCAGGTGGTGCGCACCCGTTCCCGTCCGGGCGCATCTCTGCTGAGAACGGGCGGCATGAGGACGAGCGAGCCCTCTGAGGGGGTCGGCCGGCCACAGAGCGCCCGTCTTCAGCAGGTCGACCGCCCAGGCGACTGCGTCTGATGCGGCGAACTGCTGGGAGCAGCGGATTCCGGGCGGTCCGCTGGAGACGGTAGCTCTATGGACGAGCGACCCCTCCCCGAGGGTCGGCCGGCCGTATGACTACCTCTTCTCGCAGCTCCCGCTCCGCCGGGCTCCGGAAAGGCGAGTGCAGCTCCCGGTGAGGCGCCCGGAGGCCGGGCCCAGCCGGCCGCGTCCGAGAGCGACCGCCGTCAGCGGCCGTCGAGATCCGTGAGGTCCTCGGGGATGGCGCCGTCGTCCCGGGCCCCGGTCCGCGGGCGGGCACGCTCGGACCGTCCCGCCGAGAAGTCCGGCAGGGAGCCGTCGGGGCCGAGCACCGGGGCCTCGGCACCGACGCCGCCTCCCGCACCGCCCCCGTCCTGCGGCGTCACCGTCTCGTCCTGCCCGAGCTGTCGCATGCGCGCCCGCACGAACGGGTCGGCGGCGAGCTGGGCCCGCGTGCCGATCGGTGGGGCGACGAGGGCGAACGGGGCGCGGCGGCGCATGTACCGACCGGCAGGCCCATAGACCACCTCGCGCAGGCCGCCCTGCATGCCGCGCAGCACCGTCGGATAGGTCAGCGGCGTGAGCACGACGAGGTCGATCGTGATCCAGGTCCACGCCATCGGATCGAGCGCCCCGACGGTCCCCAGCCCGATCGCGAGCAGGATCGTGGCCGCCCCCATGGCGACCGTGTCGATCGCGGCCGTCGCCCGGCACACCGCGACCTCCCAGGGATTCACGGCCGCTCGCTGGGACCACGTCGGCGCGGTGCGCTGATCCGTGACGAGCGCGCGCCGGGGCTCGGCCCACCGCATCGCGACGAGCGGCGCGACAGCCACCACGGCCAGCAGGAGTGCGAGGAGCGGGAGCCCGATCGCGTAGGTCGGCCATGGCAGACCGGTGCGGATCGTCGTGTCGAGCGTCGAGCTGATCCGGGTGAAGAAGACGGCGGCATCGCCGATGCCGAAGGCGAGCCACATGGTCGGCAGCAGCGCCGGCCCCCACCACGCCGCGAGGGAGCGCACGGTGACCAGCAGGGACCTGAGGGCGGCGGGCGCCGGATCGACCGGACTGCTCGGCGGGAGGTGGCGCCGGTCCTGGGCGATCGCGTCCTCGCGGAGCCCCGCGCGGGACGGGTCGCCGTCGCGGGGCCGCAGCAGGGCGGGGACGTTGAGCTGGCGGCGGATGATCGCGGCGGCCGCCCACGTGAGGCCGACGCCGCCCGCGAAGCCGGCGATCGCGCCATAGCTGAGGTCCTTCCACTGCAGTGGGGCCTGGCAGAGCACGGCCAGCAGAAGGACAGCGATCGTCGCGGTCGGCGGCAGCACCAGCACGCGGGCGATGCGCGTCGACACCGCCCTCCGGGCCTCGACGGCCGTGAGGAACCGACGCGGGTTCACCCTCGCGACCGCCGCGGACGCCACAGGGAGCAGCGCGAAGCTGAGCGCCGTCCCGAGGAGCGGCACGAGCATCAGGGCGAGCAGGATGCCGGTGAGGCTGAAGTCGGCGAGGGACAGGACCATCGCGAGCGGCACGTCGCCGGTCGCGAGCAGGAGCGGTGCGAACACCCAGAGGGTGGGTGCCGCGGAGTGGACGTAGCCGATCGCGAGCAGCAGCCACAGCGCCAGCAGGACGAGCCCCGGCCTCCAGAACCCGCGACGCAGGCGCGCCGTGAGCTCGGCACGGGACTCGAGCATGATCTCCGAGGGGACCGCGGGCTGATCGTCGGGCAGCCGAGGCGGGGCGGGCAGGTTGCGCAGCGGAGGCCGGGAGTGGGCGCCGTAGGCCCCGGCGATGCGCGGGAAGGGGCCGGGAGGCGGCGAGGACGTGCCCGATAGCGGAGCAGGCATGCCCGGAGGCGGCGAGGGCACGGTCCCCTGCGGACGGGAGGGCGGGGGCGGCGGCCCGGGCTGTCCGAACGTCATGCGGCGATCAGACCGTCTGGCGCCCCGTGAAGGCGCGCCCGAGCGTCATCTCGTCGGCATAGTCGAGGTCGCCGCCCACCGGCAGCCCGGAGGCGAGGCGGGTGACGGTGATGTCCATGGGCTGCAGGAGACGAGAGAGGTAGGACGCCGTCGCCTCTCCCTCGATGTTCGGGTCCAGCGCGAGGATGATCTCCTGCGTCTCGCCCGAGCCGAGGCGCGCCATGAGCTCCTTGATCCGAAGGTCGTTGGGGCCGACGCCGCCGATCGGGTCGATCGCGCCGCCGAGCACGTGGTAGCGGCCCTTGAACTCACGGATCCTCTCGATCGCGACGATGTCCTTGGACTCCTCGACCACGCAGATCACGGCCTCCGTGCGCCGGGGGTCCGCGCAGATGCGGCAGGTCTCGGAGGCCGACACGTTCCCGCAGATCTCGCAGAAGCGCACGGTCTCCTTGACGGTCACGAGCACCTCGGCGAGACGGCGGACCGACGCCTCGTCCGCATCGAGCAGATGGAACGCGATGCGCTGAGCCGACTTGGGGCCGATGCCCGGCAGCTTGCCGAGCTCGTCGATGAGGTCCTGGACGATGCCTTCGTACACGGCTGCCACTCTAGGCGAGAGGGCTGACATCCCCGCTCACGGGCGCCGGCTGTTCGCGGCGAGCGCGACGTGCGATCGAGGAGGGCCGGACGAGCGGATGCGGTAGGCGTGGCACGACGGATCCGCGGCGGGAGTGACGATCCGGAGGCGCGGCGAGCGCGACGCGCAGCGCGGCGAGCGCGACGCGCAGCGCGGTGGGCTCGACCGATGGAGGCTTCGCGTGACACCGCCGCGGCGAACGGCGGGCTGCCGGCGGCAGGACGCGCCATGCCGGCCGCGCCGGTCTCAACGGCTCTCGTCGATGATCTCCAGGACGGTGCCGCCGAGCATCTGCTCGACGATCTCCTGCGGGCGGCGCGAGGTGTACTGGGCGTCCTCGTCGTCGCGGGAGGCGCCACCGGTCGGGTCCTCGGGCGCCGGCTCCACGTCTGCCGGGCGGGCCGCACGACTTCCCGAGCGGTCCGTCGGTCCTACGGCGCGCGAGGCGAGCGCGGCCTCCCTGACGAGGGCGGCGCCGCTGCGGCGAGCGGGACGCACTCCGTCATCGGAACGCCCGGGCCCACCGGGAGCGGTGCGAACCGCGGTGTTCGACGGACCTGCGGAGGGGTGCGAGCGCGCGTCCACCGGTGCCCGGCCGGAGGGCGCACCGCCCGTGGGCGTCGGGCCCGACGGCGCCGGGCCCGAGGCTGCGAGGCCGGAGTGCGCCGGTCCGGAGGATTCCGACCGGGACACGTGCGGCCTGGACGGCGCAGTGACGCTCCCGGGGTCCTCATCCTCGGGCGTGCTCGGGGCCGCCGCGGGACCGGAGCTCGGCGCCCCGGTCGCACTCTGGGGAGTGGCGCTGTCCGTCCGCGGCTGTGTGCGGACGGGGCGACCGGTCTCGAGTGCGCGCCGGAGCGCTTCCTGGCCGTGCGTGCGCGGGGTGTCGTCGGGCAGGACGTCCCGGGAGTCGTCGGGGACGACGATCGGAGTGAGGTCCGGCGGGTTCGCCGAAGCGGGCGCGCCGAGCCCCTGCCGGGCCGCGCTCACCTGGCCGTGGGGCTCGGCCTCGGCAGTCGAGGGATCGCGACCATCGGCGTTCTGCGCACGTCTGCGGAGCTCAGCACGCTCGCCCGAACCGGCCGGCGTCTCGGGTGCGCTCGCCACCTGTGAAGGCGCCTCGGCAGAGGGTGCCGCGGTGGCATCACCTGCAGCGGCGGTCGACGACCAGTCCCCTGGGGCCGACGAGGCCTCGCGAGCCGTAGAGGTCGGCGACCAGCCCTCAGGCTCCGACGTCCCCGGGTCGGCTCGGTGATCCTCGTAGGGATCCGGCGGGTAGGGGTCGTCGGGCTCGGGCGGAAGATCATCGTCGGTCGGAAAGCCAGGACCGGCCGCCGCGCCGCGATCCGACGCCCCCATGGCACGCCGCTCGTCGATGGCACCGCTGGGTCTCCGACCCTCCCGGGGGCCCATCCCGGGCGCGCCGTCTCGCGGCTGCTGTCCGCGGCTGCTCCCGCCGGGCTCACCGCTCGCCGGGCGCGCGGGAGCCTCGCCCCGCGGAGCGCCGGGGCCACCACCCCGCGGTCCGTCGTGGCCACCGCCCTGCGGGGCGCGGCCGTCACGACTGCCAGGACCACCGCCCTGACGCCCCCCGCCACCACGGCCGTCCGGCCCGCCGGCGCCACTGCCGGCCTCGGGGTTCTCGCCGACCACTGCCTCGACCATCACCTCGCGGCGCATGACGCGGCGCACGGCATCGGCGACATTGCCGGCGCCGGTACCGCGGTGGAACGCGGCGAGCAGGCCGTCGGTGCCGAAGCCGAGGACGAGCGTCGAGCCCTGGGCGGCGTGGACGTGGGCGTTCTGCGAGACGAGCGCCCAGGTGGGGCGACGGATCTGCTGCAGCTCGTCGAGGATCGCCGACCAATGGCCGCGGACCTCGTCGACGTCGAGACCGCCCTCGCCACCCCGAGCGGCCGCACCTCCGGATGCGTCCTCCCCATGCTCCTCGGGGTGCGGGAGCACGCCGCCGTGCAGCGGCGCGGCGCGGTCGACCGGCTGCTCGCCCCCATCCTGCGGTGCCGACGCACTGCCTTGCGCACGGCCGTCGCCCCGAGGAGCAGCGGCGTCCTGGTCACCGGCGACACCCTGCGAGGCGGCCCCTCCGATGGGCGCGACCGGGCCCCAGTCATCGTCGGTCGAGGACCCTGGCGACGGCGCGTCCTGGCGGCCCGCCGTCTGCTCCGGACCGGCGTCGGGCGAGCGCGACACGTCCTGCGCGCTCACCCTGGGACCGCTCGCGCCGTTCCGACGCTCTGCCGACTCCGGACGGCCGCTCGGAGCAGGCGCCGCTCCCGCGGCTTCCGAGCGCTGTGCGACCTGCGGTCGGCCTCCCGGATCCGTCGGGGCCGGCGCACCGGATCGGGCGTCATCGGCCCGCTCGCTCTCGCGTGTGCGACGTGCCGCCTCGGCCTGCTCCTGCGCTATCTGGCGGGCACGGTCGCGTCCGCTCGCCGGCCCGCCCGGGCCTGGACGTCCGGCGGGAGCGCCCTGTCCGCGCGAAGGGGCCTCGGGCGCGGCGATCGGCATGGTCCGGGCACGCTCGTCGCGCAGCACGAGTCGCGCCGCGAGCAGCTCGAGGTGGACGCGCGGGGAGGTGGCCCCCGACATCGTCGACAGCGTCTCGTGCACGAGATCGCCGCACCGGGACAGGTCCGCGGCCTCGAAGCCCTCGATCTGGTCGCGCATGCGCGCGAGCTCGTCGGCCGGGTGCTGGGGAAGGAGGTCCTCGCCGCGCTCGGGCACGGCGGACAGCACGATCAGGTCGCGCACGCGCTCGAGGAGGTCCTCGACGAAGCGCCGCGGTTCCTGCCCCGACGCGATGACCTGCTCGACGGCGCCGTACATGCCCGCGGCATCACGGCGCGCGATCGCCTCGATCACGGTGTCGAGCAGGGCCGTGTCGGTGAAGCCGAGCAGCGCGATCGCCGTCGCGTGGTCGATCCCGTCGTCTCCGGCGCCGGCCATCAACTGGTCGAGCACGGACAGGGTGTCGCGCGCCGAGCCGCCGCCCGCACGCACCACGAGAGGCAGCACGCCGTCGCCCACGGGCACGTCCTCGGCCGCGCAGATCTGCTCGAGATACGGGGTGAGCACCTGCGGCGGGATCAGGCGGAACGGATAGTGATGTGTGCGTGAGCGGATGGTGCCGATCACCTTGTCGGGCTCGGTCGTCGCGAACACGAACTTCACGTGCTCGGGCGGCTCCTCGACGAGCTTGAGCAGGGCGTTGAAACCGGCCGACGTGACCATGTGGGCCTCGTCGATGATGAACACCTTGAAGCGGTCTCGCGCCGGGGCGAAGGTGGCGCGCTCCCGCAGCTCGCGGGCGTCGTCGACACCGCCGTGGCTCGCGGCGTCGATCTCCACGACATCGAGGCTGCCGGGACCGCCGCGGGCCAGGTCACGGCACGAGTCGCACTCGCCGCACGGCGCGTCGGTGGGTCCCTGGGCGCAGTTCAGGCAGCGCGCGAGGATGCGCGCGCTCGTGGTCTTGCCGCAGCCGCGCGGGCCCGAGAAGAGGTAGGCGTGGCCGACGCGCCCGTGCCGCAGGGCGCGCATGAGCGGCACCGTGACGTGATCCTGGCCGATGACATCGGCGAAGGTCTCAGGGCGATAGCGACGATACAGAGCGGTGGCCACCCCCACAGGCTAGTGGAGGGCACCGACGTCCGAGACGGCCGTGCACAGCGCTCGCAGCGAACCCGTGTGGGGCGGTTCACCGGGCGCGAGGGCGCGAGGGCGCGAACCCATCCAGCACCGGCCGGCAGCCCTCTCAACGTCGCAGCGCGTGCCGCAGGGCGTCCTCGAGCTGGGGATGCGCGGCATCGAAGCCGCTGTCGCGCAGCGTCGCGTCCGACACCCGCTGGTCGGCGCGCACCAGCTCGCGGGCTCCCTCGCGGCCGAGCAGGAGGGCGGGTCCGACGGCCGGCACCGGAACGACGGAAGGCCGATGCAGCACCCGTCCGAGGGTCGAGGCGAGCTCGCGGGCGGTCGCCGGGTTCGGGGCGACCGCGTTGACGGGTCCCGCGAGGTCCGGCGTGAGCAGAGCATGGGCGTACGCGCGCACCATGTCGTCGAGCGTGATCCAGCTGCAGACCGCGTCGCGCGCGGCGAGGCGGCCGCCGATGCCGAGCAGGAACATCGGCAGCTGCGGCAGGAGCGCTCCCCCGCCGTCGGACAGCACGATCCCGGTGCGCAGGTGCACGGTCCGCACGCCCGCCTCGGCGGCGCGCCGGGTCGAGGACTCCCAGGCCCGGCAGACGTGCGCGAGCAGGTCGTCGCCGCCCGGGTCGTCCTCGGTGAGCAGCTCCCCGGGCCGCTGGGCGCCGTAGTACCCGATCGCGCTCGCCTGGACCAGGTGGCGCGGCCCGTCGGCCATCCCGGCGATCGTGCGGGAGATGAGCTCGGAGCTCGAGACGCGGGACGACAGGATCTCCTGCTTGGTCCGCGGCGTCATGCGGGTGGCGATCGAGCGGCCGGCGAGGTTCACGATCGCGTCGACGCCCTCGAGGTCCGCGGGGTCGAGGACGCCGCGCCGCGGGTCCCACGAGATCTCGCCCTCTTCCGCCTCGCGCCCGCGCACCATGCGCAGCACGCGGTGGCCGCCGGTCTCGAGGAACGCGGCGAGCTGGGTGCCGATGAGGCCCGAGGCACCCGCGATCGCGACGGTGAGCCGTGGCGCAGCGGCGTACCGGGCGTGGAAGCCGAGGTCGTCCCGCAGCTGCTGGCTGCGGAAGGTCAGGGTGCGGCGCACCTGATCCGCGATGGCGGCGTCCACCGCGGCGCCACCGAACGGGGCCTCGGCCTCGATCGTGTCCTGGGTGGTGGTTCCCGCCGCGTCACCGCGCAGTTCGTGGACGTGATGCCACACGCGGAACGGCCCGGTGACCTGCCGGTCCTCGAAGCGCAGGGCGTGGTCGTCCTCGGTGAGCGCCGCCTGCCGCAGGGTCCAGCGGGGGCGACCGAACGGGAGCACCCCGGGGCCCAGGCGCGCGGTGGTGCGGCGGCCGACCTCGAGCCCGCCCTGGTCGGGCCGGTCGATCGTGGCGAGGCCGGGTGGAGTGAGACGCACGAGGGCGCCGGGGCGGTGATGCCACGCAGCGACGTCGGCGAAGGGATGGTCCAGATGGTCGGTGGACTCGATGCGCATGGCATGCCTCCGTGCTGACGCGGGATCGTGCCTCCACGCTACCGGGTGCCGGCGAGCGCACCGGGCTCCCGGGCACCGGCCTGGCACCGGGTTCCCGGGTATCGCGGGCACCGGTGCTCGCACCCAGCCGCCACCGCACGCACCCAGCCGCGCACCGCTCGCGGACCGCGCCGCTCCCGAGGTCGACCCGGAGCGCCGCAAGCAGCGTCCGTCGCCCCCACCTCCCGGAGACGGCCGGTCGATCGGGCACGTCGACACAAACGTGACGCTGAGAGCCGCATCCCTCTGGATTTCGAGGGATGCGGCTCTCAGCGTCACCTGCGTGCGGGATCGTGCGCGGGACACCAGGCGACGTGGTCCGGGAGGTGCAGAATCGACCGTGTCCGGCACGCGGCATCGTGCCGCCCGCTGGCATCCGAGCGGGACGCCCGCGCTCAGCGGGTCGGGTCGAGCTCCTCGGCATGCCCGCCGCGCTGCGTGCGCCCCTCGGCACGCTCGACCCAGAAGTCGGCGTTCTCGATGCCGAGCTCCCGCGGATCGAACTGCGGATCGAGCCCGGCCTTCTTCTGCCGCCGGTAGTCCTTGAGCGCCTTGAGCGCCGGGAACTGCAGCACCAGGATCGCCAGGATGTTCAGCCACGCCATCGCGCCCACGCCGATGTCACCCAGGCCCCACGCAGTGCCCGTGCTCGTGGACAGCCCGCCCACCAGCACGGCCACCATGATGAGGATGCGCAGCACCCACACCAGGGCGCGTCGCACCGTGTGGTTCGGGACCCAGCGCATGAGGTAGGTCAGGTTGGTCTCGGCCATGTAGTAGTACGCGATGATCGTGGTGAACGCGAAGAACAGCAGCGCGAGCGCGATGAACGAGGCGCCGACACCAGGGAGCATCGTGTCGAAGCCGGCCTGGGCGAAGCCGGGGCCCACCTTGACGGAGTCGGCGAGCCCGCCGGGGCCTTCGGTGAGGATCTGCGACGGGTCCTCGACGGCGTCGGAGTAGACGCGGTACATGCCCGTGGACAGGATCATGAATGCGGTCGCGGAGCACACGAACAGCGTGTCGACGTACACGGCGAAGGCCTGCACGAAGCCCTGCTTGGCGGGGTGGGAGACCTCGGCGGCCGCGGCGGAGTGGGGGCCGGTGCCCTGGCCAGCCTCGTTCGAGTACAGGCCTCGCTTGACGCCCCACTGCACGGCGAGTCCCCAGATCGCGCCGTAGACGGCGTTCATGCCGAAGGCGGAGGAGAAGATCTCGCTGAAGACGGGGACGATCTGCTCGGCGTTGACGACCATGACCAGGATCGCCGCGAGGATGTAGACGATGGCCATGACGGGCACGACGAGCGACGCGAAGGTCGCGATGGTCTTGACACCGCCGATGATGATGACCGCGAGCACGACCAGCACGATCACGGTGGGAAGCCACAGCGGCAGGCCCCACGCGCCTTCCATCGAGGTGGAGATGCCGTTGGCCTGCACGCCCGGCAGGAAGAAGCTGAGGGCGATCACGGAGACGATCGCGAAGATGATCGCGTAGACCTGGGAGAGGCCGCGGCCCCGGGTGTGCTTGTAGGCCTTCTCGATATAGAAGGCCGGGCCGCCGCGGTACTCGCCCGTGTCGCGGTCGCGCTCCTTGAAGATCTGGCCGAGGGTGCACTCGATGTACGAGGTCGCCGAACCCAGGAAGGCCATCATCCACATCCAGAACACGGCACCGGGGCCACCGAAGGCGATGGCCGTGGCCACGCCCGCGATGTTGCCCGTGCCGACGCGTCCTGCCAGCGAGATCATGAGCGACTGGAACGAGGAGATGCCCGAGTCGGACTTCTCGCCGCGAACGATCTGCCGCAGCATGTCGGGGATGTTCCGGACCTGCAGGAGGCCGGTGCGGATGGTGAAGTAGAGGCCTGCGGCGAGGCACAGGACGATGAACGGGGTGCCCTGGATGTTTCCGGACAGCCACCCGATGAGGTCGGTCATCTGACGACTCCTCGTGGTCGGGGAAAGGGGACCTGCCCCACGGGGGAAACAGGTGTACGGCGCCCGGGCGGCGCTGCGGCGCGACGGTGCCGAGGCGGCAGGGCCGGGTCCGCGAGGCGGTCGCCGCTCGGATAGGCACTGAGTGTGGCGGACATCTCGCCCTCAGGAGAGCGGTTTTCCACGTCGGGACCGACTTCGTTGCCGATCCGTGACCTCCGTGGGCGAGCGTGCACAGCGGGGGGAGCGCGCCCTGCCGGGCGCTCGTGCGAGGCCGCACTGTCCGATCTCGCGTGCCCCGCCGGGTCCTCCGACGGCCTGGCCCGACCTGCTGTCAGGCATGCAAGGACCCCTCGCGCACCTGCCAGAGCCCGCCTGCCCTTGCTGCCGTCAAGCCCTGGGGGAGTTCAGCGGGGTGACACCGCACGAGGGGTCGCGGACGAGTCTAGCCAATGGCCCGGGGCGGTGCGAACCCGCACGTCCCGCGGCCGTCACGACTCGGTGCCAGGGGCGTGAGCGGCGGTGGGCCGACGACGGACGCGCTCCCCGGCCCGCGCGACCTCCGGGCCTGCGTGCCAGCGCGCAGGTTTCGGCGGGCGACCGCTCCGAGGCAAGCGCCACTCACGTCGAGGGGCACGTTTCCGTCGTCATGCGGCACCGAGCGGCACGTTTCCGTCGTCACGCGTCATCGAGCGGCACGTTGCCGTCGCCATGTCCTTCGATGGCGCCGTCTTCGCACCACTCGATGAGTTCCTCTCCGGGTGGGCCCTATCGGGTGGTGCGCCCCATCGCGTGGTGCGCCCTATCGAGTGGTGGTGCGCCCCATCGAGCGGCCCGGTTCCGCCGTCATCTCCCACATGCGCCACCAAGGGCACGTGCATGCGCCACCGAGGGCGCGTCTCCGTCGCCCTGTCTCAGGATGGCGACGCCGTCGCACCGCTCGCCAAGCTCCTCACCTGGCGCACCCCGTCGAGGGGCAGGTAGCCGTCGGTATCTCCTGTCGAGCCGTCAGGCCCACGACGCGAGGGCCCCTCACGATCACCCCGCTGCCGGGGATCACGGGATCGTCGGTGAGCGAGCCCGCCATCACGGCGAGCGGCGTCACGACGAACGTCGCGGCGCCGCCGACGATGACCCATGTGCCCTTTCCCGCCATGCCTCCCATGATCCCGCTCGAAGGACTGCCACCCAAGGGGCGGGCGATGAGAGTCCTCTCATCGCCCGCCTCAGCTCAGCTCAGCCGATGCGGCGGGGAGACCGTCTTGGCGGGATCGGTCTCCGGGAGGTCGCCGAGCGCCTCGTCGATGCGCCGCAGGGTCTCGGCGTCGAGGCGCACGCCCGACGCCTTCACGTTCTCGGTGACCTGCTCGGGCCGCGACGCGCCGATGATCGCGCCGGCGACGTTGTCGTTCGCGAGCACCCACGCCACGGCGAGCTGGGCCATGGTCAGGCCGAGGTCGTCGGCGATCGGCCGCAGGTTCTGCACCGCTTCGAGCGTCGGATCGTTGAGGAAACGCTTGATCATGTCGGCGCCGCCCTTCTCGTCGCGCGCCCGCGAGCCCTCCGGGGGCTCGGCGCCCGGCTGGTACTTGCCGGTCAGGATGCCCTGCGCGATGGGCGACCACACGATCTGGGAGACGCCGAGCTCGCGGGAGTCGGGCACCACGCGCTCCTCGATCACGCGCCACAGCATCGAGTACTGGGGCTGGTTCGACACGAGCTGGATGCCGAGGTCACGGGCGAGGTGATGAGCCGCGCGGATCTGGTCGGCACTCCACTCCGAGACCCCGATGTACAGGGCCTTGCCGGAGCGGACGACGTCGGCGAAGGCCTGCATCGTCTCCTCGAGCGGGGTCTCGTGGTCGTAGCGGTGCGCCTGGTACAGGTCGACGTAGTCGGTCTGCAGACGCCGCAGGGAGGCATCGATCGACTCGCGGATGTGCTTGCGGGACAGGCCGGTGTCGTTGTGCCCCTGGGGGCCGGTCGGGAAGTAGACCTTGGTGAAGATCTCGAGCGACTCGCGGCGCTCTCCCTTGAGGGCCTCGCCGAGGACGACCTCGGCGGCCGTGTTGGCATAGGTGTCGGCGGTGTCGAAGCTCGTGATGCCGCTGTCGAGGGCCGCGCGCACGCAGGCCCGCGCACGCTCGTCCTCGACCTGGGAGGCGTGGGTGAGCCAGTTGCCGTAGATGATCTCGCTGATCTTGAGGCCGCTGCGGCCCAGGTATCTGAATTCCATGACGTCAGACTACGAGGACGTCACACCGAAGACCACGGGAGGTCGCACGGGAGCCCACGAGAGCACCATGTCGGCTCCACGCGAGGACGCCCGATGTCGACGCTCCCGCGGGCACGTGCCGGCCGCCTCGCCCTCACTCCCCCAGGGAGATCCCGTTGCCGGGGCCGAGCGGCAGGTCGGCGAGGAAGAACACCGCGAGGATGATCGTCCAGATCAGCCAGAACGGCACGACGAAGGGCAGCATGCGCGCGAACAGGGTGCCCAGCCCCGCCTGGGCCTCGTACTTGCGCAGCATGCCCAGCAGCACCACCATGTACGGGTTCATGGGGGTGATGATCTGGGTCGCGGAGTCGCCCACGCGGAACGCCGCCTGCGTGAACGCCGGCTCGTAGCCGAGCAGCGCGAACATCGGCACGAACACCGCGGCCATGATCGTCCACATCCCCGAACCGGAGATGATGAACAGGTTGAGCAGGCTCGCCAGCAGGATGAAGCCGATGACGGCGCCGAAACCCGTCAGCCCGATCGCCTCGAGCCCGTCGGCCCCGGTCACGGCGATCCACGAGCCGATCCCGGACCAGTTGAACAGGGCGATGAAGTTGCCCAGGATGAACGCGAGCACGAGGAACGGCAGCATCTCCTTGATCGCGTCCGTCATCATCCGAACGGCGTCCTTCGTGGAGCGCAGGGTGCCGGTGACGATGCCGTACACCGAGCCGAGCACGACGAAGTATGCGAAGACCAGGAACACGATCGAGTCGAGCAGCGGGGACTTGGGCAGGAAGCCGCCGTCCTCATTGCGCCACGGCGACGCGGGCAGCAGCACCGCGACCAGCACCACCGCGGTGAGCACGACACCCGCGATC
>DAMDHZ010000002.1:69800-73878 GCA_032101665.1 Brachybacterium sp.
CACCGCGGCCACGAGTCCGCGCTTCTCCGCGGGGCTGAGCTTGGCGCGCATGTGCTCGGACGAGGTTCCCGCGTCGTGCTCGTCCTCGAGCGTCTCGTCGCGCGGCACGTCCTGGCGCGCGAGCCGGGGCTCGATCACGCGGTCGATGATGAAGCCCGCCATCGCGCCGAGCACGATCGACGCGGCGATGTTGAACCACCAGTTGGAGATCGGGTTGACGGTGGTCGCACCGAGCCCCGGCAGCGACTCCATGACCGAGTTGGTGATGCCCGCGAACAGCGCATCGAGGCTGGTCGGCACGATGTTGGTGGAGTAGCCGGCGCCGGCCGCGGCGAAGCCGCCGAGCAGCCCCGCGACGGGATGGCGCCCCGCGGCCTTGAACACGAGGGCGGCGAGCGGCGGCACCACGACGAACGCGGAGTCGGCCATGATCGAGGCGATCACACCCACGAAGCCCACCACGTAGGGCAGCAACCACGCGGGGGACGAGCCGAACATGGTCCGGATCCCCGCGGCGAGCAGACCGGAGTGCTGGGCGATGCCGATGCCGAGCAGGATCGGCATGACCGTGACGAGCGGCGGGAAGCCCATGTAGTTCTGGCCGATGTTGGAGGTCAGCCAGGTCAGGCCCTCCCCCGTGAACAGGCCCTTGATGACGGTGGGCTCGTCGGAGCCGGGCACCTCGACGACCACGCCGGCGAGCGCCATCGCGGTCGAGACGATGCCGGTGACCGCGAACAGGATCAGGAACAGCATGAACGGCTCGGGCAGCTTGTTGCCGATGCGTTCGACGCCGTTGAGGATCCGGTCGCCGAATCCTCGGGGGCCGGCACTCGGGGCAGGGGTGGCGGTCATCGGGGCTCCTCGGGCGGGGTGTCGGCGGAAGGGAGGGGATGCGGTCCGGGCGGGGCTCGATCGGCGGCGGGAGCCGATGCGGTCGAGCGACGGCCGGTCGGCGGTCAGTCGAAGTAGTGCGGCACGTCGATGGCGCCGCCCGCGGCGGCGAACTCCTCGGCCACGGCGCGCGCGAGCTCGGGATCGTGCAGGACGTCCAGGAGGGTCGCCGCGAGGCCGAAGGCGCCGTCGGCGGCGGCCGAGCGGGCACGATCGGAGGTCGCGGCGGCGGCGAACTCGCGCGTGTGCAGGGCGACCTCGGGGTCGGCGATGCGGATCAGCGGGTGCATGCCCGGCAGGCGGTAGCTGACGTTGCCGAAGTCCGTCGACGCGGCGAGGGTCTCGGAGACCACGCCGCGGGGCAGGGGCTCGCGGCCGCGTCGGCGCTGGGCCTCCACCCAGCGCCCGGTGAGCGCCTCGTTGGTGCGCACGGGCAGGGACGGCGGGTGGACGTCCCAGTCGACGGTGACCCCGCAGCCGGTCATGAGGGCCGCCCCGAGCGCGACGTCCTCGACCCGGCGGGACAGGTCGCGCAGGGTCGCCGGGGCGGGCGAGCGCACGTACATCTGGACCCGGGCGAGGTCGGGAATGACGCTCGCGCGATCCCCGCCCTCGGTGATGACGGCGTGCAGGCGGTCGGTGGGCGGGGTCTGCTGCCGCAGCAGACCGATCCCCTGGTACAGGAGGGACGCGGCGTCCAGGGCGTTGCGGCCCATGAAGGGCTGGGCGGAGGCGTGGGCGGTGCGGCCGTGGAAGTCGACAGTGAGGGTGCGACGCCCGAGCCACAGCTGATCGGCGAGGTCGTGACCGTAGCCGTGGGCCATGACGGCGGCGTCGAGCCCGTCGAAGGCGCCCTCGCGGGCCATGACCTCCTTGCCGCTGTGGCCCTCCTCCGCCGGGGTCCCGAGGTAGACGACGCGGCCCGGCACGAGATCCGGGTCCTCCTGGGCGAGGACCGCGAGCGCGAGGAAGGCGCCGAGCCCCATCACGGCGATCACGTTGTGACCGCAGCCGTGGCCGATCACCGGCAGCGCGTCGTACTCCGAGAGCACGGCCACGGTCGGGCCGTCGACCCCGGCGACCGGTGCGATCTCGGCGCGGATGGCGGTCTCGACGCCGTGGACGCCGAGCTGCGTGTCGACCCCGTGGCGCTGCAGGACCTCGACGATCCTGCGGCTCGAGCGGACCTCCTCGAAGGCGGTCTCCGGGTGCGCGGCGAGGTCGAGCATGAGGTCGACGAGCTCAGGGTGCAGACCCTCGACGGCGTGCTCGAGACGGTCGATCACGGCGTCGTCCGCCCCGGCGAAGGCGGAGCCGGGATGACGCGCCGTCGCATACGCGGCATCGGTCGCCGCCTGCAGCTCCTCGAGATAGTCGGTCGAGGGCTCGAGCGGCTCGGCGGAGGGGCGAGGGGCATCGTGCGCGGTGGTGGCCATGGCACCACCCAAACACAGGGGCGGGCGCGGCGCTCGCGATCCACTCCGTGTGATCAGGCCGTGACCTGCACGGACCACGTTCCGGTCACCGGTGGCGGGCGACGGTGATCCTGTGCCTATCCTGGCCCCTCTCCTCCGCCGGGCATCCCCGGGCGGCCCGGCCGCTCCGCCCTCGTCCCTCGTCCCCCGGAAGGCTCCGATGTCCTCCTCGACAGCTCCTGCCGTCCCGGAGAAGGCGAGCGCCCAGCGCGGCGCCTTCTCCGGTCGCTCCGCCTTCATCTTCGCCGCCATCGGCTCCGCCGTCGGCCTCGGCAACATCTGGCGCTTCCCCGCCGTCGCCTACGAGAACGGCGGCGGAGCGTTCATGATCCCCTACCTCGTCGCCCTGCTGACCGCGGGCATCCCGCTGCTGTTCGTCGACTACGCGATCGGTCACCGCTGGCGCGGCTCGGCCCCGCTCGCCTGGCGACGCCTCAAGCGGTGGGGCGAGTTCATCGGCTGGTGGCAGGTGCTCATCTGCGTCGTCATCGGCGCCTACTACGCCCTGATCATCGCCTGGGCGGCCGACTACATGTTCTTCTCCCTCACCACCTCCTGGGGTGATGACGCGGCCGCGTTCTTCGGAAGCTTCACGAAGGCTCCCGAGGCCGCGGAGACCTCGGTCGGCGGCTCGATCGTGTGGCCCGTGCTGATCTCGATCGTGGTGGTGTGGGTGGCCACCATCATCACCATGCTCCTGGGCGTCCAGAACGGCATCGCCCGGCTGTCGATGATCTTCATCCCGCTGCTCGTGATCATGTTCGTGATCCTCGTGGTGCGCGCACTGTTCCTGCCCGGCGCGCTCGTCGGTCTCGAGACGCTGTTCACGCCCAACTGGAGCGCGCTCGCCGACGGCGGGGTGTGGGTCGCGGCCTACGGGCAGATCTTCTTCTCGCTCTCGGTCGCGTTCGGCATCATGCTCACCTACTCCTCGTACCTGAAGAAGAAGTCCGATCTCACGGGCTCGGGGCTCGTCGTCGGGTTCTCCAACTCCGCGTTCGAGATCCTCGCCGGCATCGGGGTGTTCGCCGCGCTCGGCTTCATGGCACAGGCCCAGGGCGTGCACGTGGACGAGGTGGTCTCGAGCGGCATCGGCCTCGCCTTCATCGCCTTCCCGACGATCATCGGCGAGGCGCCCGGCGGCGCCCTCATCGGGGTGCTGTTCTTCGGCTCCCTCGTGCTCGCCGGCTTCACCTCGCTCGTGTCCATCGTCGAGGTCGTCATCTCGGCCGTGCACGACAAGTTCGGCATGTCCCGCACGGCATCGGTGCTGCTCGTGATGGTGCCGCTCGCCGCGGTCTCGACGATCCTGTTCTCGTTCAGCTCGGGGCTCCCGATGCTCGACGTGCTCGACAAGTTCGCCAACGAGTACGGCATCGTCGCCGTCGCTTTGATCTCCACCGTGGTCCTCGCCTGGCTGGTCCGCGGACTGCCCACCCTGCGCGACCACCTCAACCACTCCGGATCCTTCAGGATCGGATGGTTCTGGATCGCGTGCGTGGCCGTCGTCGACCCGATCGTGCTGGCCGTGACGCTGTTCTTCTCGAGCCGTGACCTGCTGGGCGCGGGCGAGCCCTACGGCGGGTACCCGGCGTGGTTCGTCAACGTGTTCGGCTGGGGCATGGCGGGTCTGCTGCTGGTCGCCGCGATCGTGCTGTCGCTCGCGCCGTGGTCGCCCCGTTCGCACCTGCATCGGCTCGACTCGGACG
>DAMDHZ010000002.1:73888-74663 GCA_032101665.1 Brachybacterium sp.
CGGACGGCGACGAGATCGCCCCCGACGTCGTGCCCGGTCAGGGCCTCGAGCACGCGGGCGCCACCACGCCGCACGCGATGCGCACGCCCTGACCGCATCCCGCCCACTGATCCTGAGGAGCTGTCCATGTCGGCCTCGTCCATCGTCATGCTGATCATCGCGATCGCGACCGTGTGGGGCGGTCTCGCCGCCGCCATCGTCAACGTCGTGCGTCACCCCGAGGACCTCGACTGATCCCGGACCGGCCCGCCGCACGTCCTGACCGTCGTGTGACCTGCGTCGGGCCGGTTTCCGTTCCCGGCCGCCTCTCGGGTAGCCTGGAGCACGCTTCGCGGGCCCTGCGCCCCGTTGCACCTGGAGGATTCGCCTAGCGGCCTATGGCGCACGCCTGGAACGCGTGTTGGGTTCACGCCCTCGGGGGTTCAAATCCCCCATCCTCCGCCCACCAGGACGCCCCTGACCTGAACGAACACGTGCCAGGCAGGGGCGTTCCGCATGTGTGACCGCGGTTCGAGCACGCCGGTGTGACCGTCCATGTCGGAACCCCTGCCGACGAGCATCGTCTCCCTCGGCGGCGGCCACCGACAGGCACCTTCACGTCGGTACCCCACAGCGAGGCACGGTGACGTCCACACGGCGCCGAAGAGCGACGTCACCGTCGACTCGATCGCGTGGGCACCAGCTGCCCGCAGAAGGTGTCTTCTCAGGTGGCGGGGCGTGGATGACCTGATCGGTCCGGCTCGCGCTCATCATGGCCCCTCGGGGATTCGCCGGT
>DAMDHZ010000003.1:0-58417 GCA_032101665.1 Brachybacterium sp.
GACCTCACCGCGGACTCCCCGCGCCTCCAGGACGTCCTCGATCCCGAGGCCGGCGGCGCGCTCACGATCCACGACACCTTCGACTTCTGGATCGACCCGGACGCCGAGCGCACGACCGAGGTGACACAGGCGCTGCAGACGGCCAACGAGTCGATCATGCCGACCATCGCGATCGAGGGCCTGCCGCACGCCTTCTGGGTCGACGCGGGCGCCAAGGAGCACGTGCGCTGGGTGCTCGACGCCGACGAGGACGCCGTGATCGACGCGGTCGCGCGCCTCCATGCCCGTCGCGAGTCCGGCCTCGGCGAGGGCACCCGCTACGTCGGCTCCTTCCGGGCCGAGGGCATGACGGTCCCCGTGTGGGACCTGCCCAGCGGCTTCGGCCCCGAGGGCGTCGAGCGCGAGGCGCCCGCGCTGCGCGAGCGGTTCGAGACGGCCCTCGCCGAGACGGCGCCGCTCACCGCCCTCGAGCGGCGGGCGCGCGGCGGCATCGTCGCCCGCCAGGTGACCCTGCGATGACGGCTGCGGCGGAGCGCGTCCCGGGCCAGGCGGACCGTTCCCGGCCCACCCACGTCGCCGTGGTCATCCCCGCCAAGGATGAGGCCGCACGCATCGAGGCGACTGTCCGCGCCGTGGACGCCATCCCCCTCGTCGACCTCGTGGTGGTCGTCGACGACGGCTCGAACGATGCGACCGCCGCGATCGCCAAGGGCGCGGGCGCGGCCGTGGTGCGCCATCGCAGCAACCGCGGCAAGGCCGCCGCGATGGTCACGGGGGCCCAGGTGGTTGCCATGCGCGAGGACACCGAGCGCGCGGACGGTGGCGAGGCCTTCGTCGAGGAGCTCCACGCCGAGCCCCGCGTCGAGGGCCATACCGGGCCGCTGCCCGTGATCGGTGCCGCCGAGGCACCCTCGCGCGCCCTGCTGTTCCTCGACGGCGACATGGAGGACTCCGCGACCGAGGCCGCTCCACTCGTCGACGCGGTCCTGGCCGACGGGGTCGACATGGCCATCGCTCTGCTGCCCGCCCAGGCGGGAGCCGCGGGACTGGGGACGGTCGTGGGCACCGCCCGACGCGGCATCGAGCGGGCGACCGGCTGGTCCCCGACCCAGCCGCTGTCCGGCACCCGCTGCGTGACGCGCGAGCTGTGGGAGGCGTGCCAGCCGCTGGCCCCCGGCTGGGGTGTCGAGACGTCGCTCACGATCGACGCGCTGACCGGCGGTTTCTGGGTCAAGGAGGTGCCGTGCGATCTCCACCACCGCGCGACCGGGAAGGACGTGCGAGGCCAGCTCCATCGGGCCGCGCAGCTGCGCGACGTCCTGCGCGCGCTCGCGCGCCGCCGGCACGTGCGGCCGCCCGACGTGCCCGACGACGAGGCCTGAGCCTCAGGGGGCGGATGGCCTCGATGCCGTCTGCCCAGCGGCGAGCGACCGCGGGTCCGGCCACATCGGGATCAGGAGGGCGAGGGTCACGCCGAGCACGGCCGCCACGAGCACGGGGCCGGTGTCGTTGACGGCATCGCCGAGCCACGCGCCGATCGCGAGCGCGATCCGCACGGCGTACGCCTCCGGGTGCGCCGCGTCGAACGCCGCGAGGCGGCTCAGACGCGCGCGGCGCGGCATGAGCATCGCGACCGTGAGCACGAGGGCGATCGCCATGAGCACGGCGAGCGGCCAGATCCCGAGCATCATGTCGATGTTCTGGGCGAGCTTGCGCACGACGACCGAGACCAGCTCGCCCGACAGCAGCTCGTCGATGAAGCGGCCCAGATGCGTGCGCTGCGCGGGCGGCCGCAGCCAGTCCAGGAACGACACCCCCATCACGGCGGCGACCCCGCCGATCCCGAGCACGAGCACGTGCCAGACCCGCACCCGGATCCCTGACACGAGGAGCGCGAGCACGCCGAAGGTCGGCACGGCCACCAGCATCGAGCCGAAGTCGGCGCCCATCGACGGGGCCACGCACACCCCGGCGACGGCGAGACCCCCGACCACCGCGGCGAGCACCCGCCCCCGCCGCGAGGACAGGCGCGAGAACAGGGCCAGCAGCGCGAGCAGGGCACCCGCGAGGACCATGCCGAACAGGTGGTTGGACAGCCCGTAGAACCGTCCCCCGGAGATCGCCTGGGCGCCGAGGGGGGAGCCGAGCTGGAGCCGCGATCCGGTGGCCGACTCGAGCAGGACGATGCCCGCCACGAGGGCGCCCGCCACTCCGGGCGGGCCCAGCCGCGACCGGCGCCACGGTCCCGCGAGCGCGACCACGGCCAGCAGGATCGAACCGGCCCACACCACGCCGGTCAGCGCGAGCACGGGATGGGAGGCCCGCCACCACGGCACGAGCGCGGCGCACAGGGCGACGGGCAGGCACAGCGGTGCGATCGTGAGCGCGCCGCGGGCCAGGGCGGCCGCATGGGGGCGGCGCGCGAGGGGCGGGACGAGCAGCACCACGAGCCCCGCGACGCCGGGCAGGACCCAGGTGCCCAGCGCCGGGACCGTCGCGCGGTCCACGAGGCCCGCGGCCTCGGTGCGATCGAGGGCGAGCCGCTGCGGGTCGTCGACCCGCTGGCCCTGCAGCGGCTGGCCCGGCAGCGTGGCGGGCACCGGCACGTCGTGGCCGGTCAGGATCGTAGGCAGCAGGTCGGTCAGCACGACGACGCCGCTCTGATGGGTCGCCCCGCTCGTGAGGGCGGTGCCCGGATACCCGGAGTCCGTCACCACCTGCAGCTGAGCGCTCCCGGCGGGCGCCGAGGCGGCCGCCGCGGTCGTCGCCACGTCGACGGCCCCGACCGAGGCCAGCAGGGTGCGGGGGAGGGAGGCGGCGTCGCAGCCGCCCTCGACCTCGAGCACCCGGCCGACCTCGGCGTCGAGAGCGGCGAGCGCCTCCGTGCGGGCCCCCGCGTCGCCGCGCGGCACCGAGGGCAGCTCGACCACGAGCAGCCCGGCATCCGCGGGGGCCGCGTCGAGGCCGCGGGCGCCCTCGACCGTCGCGGCGCCCCCCGGGACGCGGGCCAGGAGGTCCACGGGCGGGTCCGGGATCCCGGCGGAGCGCTTGGCCTCGGCGGCGAGGCCGCGATAGCCGGTGTGCAGGGTCTCGGTGCCCTGGGTGCGCGTGGACAGGGGCGTGGTCGAGCTCGTGTTCATGGCGGCCACGCCCGAGCGGTCCGCGAGGCAGTGGAGATTCGGGGTGGTGGCGGAGTCCACGTCCTCCCAGGTGAGGCCCGAGGTCACGAGCACGAGGCGCACGGGGCCCGGCGTCGGGTCCTCGGCGTGCGCGGCTCCGGAGGGCAGCAGCACGATCGCGGCGGCGAGGAGGACGAGCAGGGCGGCCCGCAGCGCGGAGGGCAGGGCGGGCGTGGGGACGGCATGCGACGTGTGCACGCGACCCGGGCGACGGAGGGGGGCGGGGGCGGCTGGCACGCCCCGATCGTACGAGGTACGGCCGGGGAGGCACCCGGCTGCGCACCGGATCTCCACGACGCGCCGACGGGATCGCTCGCCGATCGGTTGCGTGAGCCACCTCCTTGACGCGCCCGAGGGAACGGCACCACTGTGGCGCCTGTGGAGCGAGGCACGAGGGCCGCGGGAGACGAGCAGGGGGCGGCGATCTCCATGACCGCGGACGAGAGCGGATCGATCCGCCTCGTGCCGCTCGGGGCCTCCCACGCCTCCGCCCTCCTCGCGGGGCAGGACGAGGCCCTCGTGCGCGAGGTGTTCGGCCGCCGCTGGGACGCGGGGTCACTCGGCGCCTTCTGCGCCCGGGTCTCGCGCTGGCGGCCGGACGGCCCGCTCCGGGAGCTCGTGGCGCTCGACGCCGAGGGCGCACCGGTCGGCGGCGGGGGAGTGCACCTGCTCGGCGCCGGCCTCGACCGCGGGCAGGCCGACCTCACGTACTGGGTGCTCGCCCCGCATCGCGGCCGTGGCATCGGGCCGGTGATCGCCGCCCAGCTCCTCGCGCTCGCGCGCGAGGACGCCCGCGTGACGGAGGCGGTGCTGCGCATCGCGCCGGGCAACGCCGCCTCGGCCGCCGTCGCGCGCCGCCTCGGCGCCGCGCCCACCGGACGCCTCGAGCGCCACCCCGCCGACGCCTCCCGCCGGGTCGAGCGCTGGGACATCGCGGTGCGGTGAGGCGAGGAGGACGGCCCCGCTGAACGCCCCCGACCTCGCGGCACGGCCCCCGATACGCTGACCGCCATGCGGTACGGATTCCTCGGCCCCGAGACGACGTTCACCCACCAGGCCCTCCTGCAGGCTCTTGCCGAGATGCCGGAGCCGGCCGCGGACGACGCCCCCGTGCTGCAGCCCTTCAGCTCTGTCGCGACCGCCACCACCGCCCTCGTCGAGGGAGAGATCGACGCCCTCATGGCGCCCATCGAGAACTCGGTCGAGGGCGGCGTCTCCGGCACCCTCGACATCCTCGCCGCGACCAAGCGCATCACGATCGTCGCCGAGCAGGTGGTCCCCGTGACCTTCGTGCTCGCCGCGCGACCCGGCACGACGCTCGCCGACGTCCGTGCCGTCGCCTCCCACACCCATGCCCAGGCGCAGGTGCAGGGCTGGATCCGCGCGAACCTGTCCGACGCGGCCGTCGAGCCCGCCTCCTCGACGGCCGCCGCCGCCCGGGAGCTCGCGCTCGCCGACGTCGACGATGCGACCGCCGCCTCGCGCGCTGCGATCTGCTCGCCGCTCGCCGCCGAGCACTACGGCCTCGACGTCCTCGCCGCGGGGATCGAGGACAACCGGGGCGCGCAGACCCGCTTCGTGCTCATCACGCGCAACCACCGGATCCCGGCTCGCACGGGGGCCGACAAGACCACGCTCGTCCTCCACCTCGCCCACAACCGCGCGGGCGCCCTGCTCGAGGCGCTCGAGCTGTTCAACGCCAACGGCGTCAACCTCTCGCGCATCGAGTCCCGGCCCATCGGGGACGCCCTGGGCCGGTACTCGTTCTCGATCGACGTCGAGGGGCACCTCGAGGACCGGCGCGTCGCCAACGCGCTGCGCGCCCTGCACCGCGTGTGCCCCGTGGTGCTGTTCCTCGGGTCCTATCCGCGCGCCGACGGGGTCCGTCCCGACGTCTCCTCGGTCACCGCGGACACCGCCTACGACGAGGCCCATGCCTGGGTCGACGCGCTCAGCGAGATGCTCACCCCCGGCGACGACCCGCAGATCTGAGGGTCAGGCGCCCGCAGGCACCCGCATCCGCAGGGCTCCGGGGTCGACCTCGGCGCGCAGCCGCGTCGTCTCGTGCTCGACGTCCCCGTCGAGCTGGACCGGCTGGGGCCGGGAGGCGACGAGATCGACCCTCGAGACCAAGAAGCGCTGCATCGACGAGAGCTTCGGCCGCGCGGGCCGCATCCGCGGCGCGACGAGCTGGGTGAGGATCTGGCTGAGCCCCGCCGCGGAGCGCCAGCTCATCGCGAGCACCTCGAGGTGGCCGTTGTCGATCGTCGCGTCGGGCATGAGGACGATCCCGGCCGGCAGCTTGCCGACGTTGCCGATCAGCACCGTGCGCGCCTGGACCGTGCGGTGCACCCCGCCGGGCAGCGTGATCTCGACGTTGTGCGAGCGCCCGATGATCTTGCCCGCCCCCGCGAGCACGTACGCGATCCAGCCGATGCGCCGTTTCATGGTGGGGCTGGTCGCGCCGATCACCTCGGCGTCGGCGCCGAAGCCGGCCATCACGAGGAAGATCTGACGGGACGCGACCTCGATGTCCTGGGGCGTCGAGCCGACGCGCAGCCAGCCCACGTCGATCCGCTTGTCGCGGCCGAGCACGGCCACCTTGAGGGCGGCCTCGATGTCGTCGAGAGGGATCTCGAGGTTGCGGGCCAGCAGGTTCCCCGTGCCCACCGGCAGGATCGCCATCCGGGTCGGGGAGTCGGCGAGCGCCGCCGCGACCATGCGCACGGTTCCGTCGCCCCCCGCCGCGATCACGAGGTCGGCCCCGTCGGCCACGGCCTGGGTGGCCTGCCCGGAGCCGGGGTCCTCCGTCGTCGTCTCGTAGAAGCGTGCCTGGGTGCCCTCGTACCGCTCGATCACGGAGTGGACGTGGTGGCGGAACCCCTCGGGATCGGCGTGCTTGGACGGGTTCATCACCACGGCGATGTGGGGAACCGCTCGCACGCCTTCGGGGCGCTCGTCGTCCTCGGGGCCGCCGGAGGGAGCGACGGCGAGGCGCCGTTCGAGGTCCGCGACCGCGCGGCGCTCGGCCGCGCGCCCCCGCAGCACCACGATGCCCAGGACGAGCGCGACGACGGCGATCACGAGGGCGCACAGGGCGAGCACGAGGGCGGGGTCCATGCCGCGATCGTACCGAGCACCCCGACAGCCAGGTTCGCGGGCGAACGGTTGGTCGGTACCCTGGGGGGATGATCGATCTGCGGCTCCTGCGCGAGAACCCCGACGTCGTCCGCGACGCCCAGCGAGCGCGGCGGCGCGACCCGGCCACCGTCGATGCGGTGCTCGAGGCCGACGCCCGCTGGCGCGAGTCGACGGCCGCGTTCGAGTCCGCCCGCGCCGAGCAGAAGGCCCAGGGCAAGAAGGTCGCGCGCGCCACGGGCGAGGAGAAGCAGGAGCTGCTCGCGCAGGTCAAGCAGCTCGCCCTCGACGTCAGGCGCCTCGAGTCCGAGGCCGCGACCGACGCGGCCACGCGAGACGCGGCGCTGCGCGCGATCCCCAACCTCGCCGAGGGGGCACCCGAGGGTCTCGAGGAGGACTTCGAGGTCCGCGAGCTCGTCGGCGACGTCCCCTCGTTCGACTTCGACGTCAAGGACCATCTCGAGCTGGCCGAGGGCCTGCGCGCGATCGACATGGCGCGCGGGGCGAAGGTCTCGGGCGCCCGCTTCTACTTCCTCACGGGCGTCGGCGCCCAGCTCGAGCTCGCGATCCTCAACGCGGCGATCGACCAGGCCACGCAGGCGGGCTTCACCCCGATGATCACGCCGACCCTCGTGCTGCCCGAGTCGATGGACGGCACCGGGTACCTGGGTGAGCACGCCGACGAGGTCTACCACCTCGACAAGGGCGACGACCTCTACCTCGTGGGCACGAGCGAGGTGGCGCTGGCGAGCTATCACCGCGACGAGATCCTCGACCTGTCCGACGGACCCCTCCGGTACGCGGGCTGGTCGGCGTGCTACCGCCGCGAGGCCGGCAGCTACGGCAAGGACACCCGCGGCATCATCCGCGTGCACCAGTTCCACAAGGTCGAGATGTTCTCGTTCTGCCGCATCGAGGACTCCTACGCCGAGCACGAGCGGCTGCTCGATTTCGAGCGCCAGATGATGGCGCGGATCGACGTCCCCTACCGGATCATCGACACCGCCGCGGGCGACCTCGGCACGAGCGCCGCCCGCAAGTTCGACTGCGAGGCATGGCTGCCCAGCCAGGACACCTATCGAGAGCTCACGTCGACCTCGAACACGACGCAGTTCCAGGCGCGCCGCCTGAACATCCGCGAGCGCGTCGACGGCGCCCTGCGTCCCGTGGCCACTCTCAACGGCACCCTCGGCACGACGCGCTTCATCGTCGCGATCCTCGAGAACCACCAGCTCCCCGACGGCTCGGTCGTCGTGCCCGAGGGCCTGCGCCCGTATCTCGGCGGCCGCGAGGTCTTCGAGCCCGTCGGCCGATGACGGCCCGCGAGGAGGACGCGGCCACGCGCGCGCCCGTCCACGACCCGGCGGCCGCGGAGACGCCCGATCGGACCGGTCGCGGCAGGAGCCGGGTCCGCTCCGCGCTCTCACGTCTGAGCAAGCTTCCGTTCAGGTCCGGGTCACGTCGAGCGGGCACCATGGAGCCCATGAGCACCACGACTGCCGAGACCGACGACGCCGAGGTCCTCGAGGCGATCGCCGAACGCATCGCACCGCTGGCCGACCGCGAGCTGCTGATCGGCCTCGACGTCGATGGCACCCTCGTCGACCACCACGGCATGATGTCCCCGCGCATCTACGCGGCCCTGCGCCGGGCCGCCGAGCGCCACCACGTGGTCATCGCGACCGGCCGTTCGATCGGCGCGACCCTGCCCATCGTGCGCGCCGCGGGCGTGCGCCACGGCTACGCCGTGTGCTCCAACGGCGGTGTCACGCTGAGGATCGACCCGGACGCCCCCGATGGCTTCCGCGTCGATCAGGTGCGCTCGTTCACGCCCGGCCACGCCCTCGCGGCGCTCCGCCGGGCGGCGCCGAACGCGGGGTTCGCGGTCGAGTCGCCGAGCGGGGCCTTCTACTCGACGGGCGAGTTCCAGGACAGCAGCTTCGGCGTGCGTGCCATCCCCACCGCCTTCGAGGACCTCATCGAGCTCGACGCGGTGCGCGTGGTGGTCCATGACCCCGACCTGACCGCCGCCGAGTTCGGTGAGATCGTGCGCAGCGCCGGCGTGCACGGCGTCGAGTACGCGATCGGCACCACGGCCTGGCTCGACATGGCGGCCCCCGGTGTCTCGAAGGCGTCCGGCCTCGAGGTGATCCGCGAGCGCCTGGGCCTGCCCGAGGGTGACTCGGTGGCCGTGGGCGACGGCTTCAATGACACCGAGATGCTGCGTTGGGCCGGCGTCGGCGTCGCGATGGGGCAGGCGCTCGACGGCGTGGTCGACGCCGCGGACCTGCGCACCTCGACGATCTGGGACGACGGCTCCGCGCTCGTGCTCGAGGCGCTGACGGCCTGAGCTCGCGCCCCGTGCGGCCCGGGCCTGCGCGTACGGTGTCCGCATGCCCGCCGACGCCGCCCACACCCGCCCGTCGTCCCGCCCCGCCGCGGCGGTGAGCTGGGAGGACGTCGTCGCGCGGGCCCGTGCGCTCGCCGCGGCGGGCCGCGCCGTGCTCGGGATCGCCGGTCCGCCCGGCGCGGGCAAGACCACGCTCGCCTCCTCCCTCGTCGCGGCCCTGCGCCGGGCCGCTCCCGGCTCGGCCGCCCACGTGCCGATGGACGGCCTCCATCTCGCCGACGTCGAGCTGGCCCGGCTGGGCCGGCTCGACCGCAAGGGCGCCCCGGACACCTTCGACGCCGACGGCTACCGTGCCCTGCTCGCCCGGCTGGTCGCGCCACGAGCCGGTGAGACGGTCTACGCGCCCGCCTTCGACCGGGAGCTCGAACAGCCCGTGGCGGGCTCGATCCCCGTGGACGGGGCCGTGCGCCTCGTCGTGAGCGAGGGCAACTACCTGCTGCTGCCGGGGACGAGCTGGCGGGCGGCACGGGCACTGTGCACCGAGGTGTGGTGGGTCGACGCGGGCCCCGACGAGCGGACCCGACGCCTCGTGGCCCGGCACGGGCGGTTCGGGAAGTCGGCCGCGGCGGCCGAGGCGTGGGTGCGCGACGTCGACGGGGCGAATGCGCGACTCATCGAGACCACGCGTGACGAGGCCGATCTGATCGTGCCGGGCGACCTCGAGCTGCCGTCCTGACGGCGGGCGGTCCGGTCAGGAGGCCACGTCGAGCACGACCTTGCCGAGGTGTCCGCCCTGGCGCAGGATCTCGTGGGCCTCGGCGGCGCGCTCGATGGGGACGTGCGCCTGGACGGGCACGCGGATCGTGCCGTCGGCGATCCACGGCCAGACGAGCTCGCGGGTGAGCGCGAGGATGCGCTGCTTGTCCGCGGGAGCTCGGGAGCGCAGGGTGGTGCCGATCACGCGGGCGCGCCGCGCCATGAGCGCGGAGACGTCGAGCTCACCGGTCACCCCGCCGAGAGTGCCGATGATGACGAGCCGGCCGTTCTCGCGCAGCATCGCGACGTTGTCGTTCAGCGCCGGGCCACCCACGACATCGAGAATCACGTCGACGCCGCCCGCCTCGGCGACAGCGGCCGGCACATCAGCGGTGTGCCGGTTCAGGGCCAGGTCGGCGCCCAGGTCACGCGCCGTGGCCGTGGCCTGATCGGAGCCGACCGTCGTGAGCACGCGGGCACCGAGCGCGTGCGCGAGCTGGATCGCGACGGTCCCGATGCCACCCGTGCCGCCGATCACGAGCACGGTCTCCCCGCGGGCGAGCTGGGCCTCGACCACGAGGTTCGAGACCACGGTCGCCGCGACCTCGATGATCGCGGCGGCGTCGGCCAGCGAGACCCCCTCGGGGGCGGGCAGCACCTGGCCCTCGGGGACGGCCACCACCTCGGCGTAGCCGCCGCCCGCGAGGAGCGCCACGACCTCCTCGCCCGTGTCCCGGCGGCGCCCCGAGACCTCCAGGCCGGGCAGCTCGGAGGCGCCGGGCGGCGGCGGGTAGTGCCCGGCGACCTGGGAGAGGTCGGCGCGATTGACACCCGCCGCGACGACGTCCACGAGGATCTCCCCGGGCGTCGGGGTCGGCTCCGGGAGGTCGGTGAGGGTGAGGCGGCGATCGGTGATGGCAAGAGCACGCATGGATCTCACGGTACGCGGCGGTGCTGGGCATCGGCCTGGGCGGGCACCGCTGCGGCCGTCGGGTCAGGCGTGCGCGCCGGGCAGGTGCGCACGCCAGGCGCAGAGCACCTCGATGAGCGTGCCGAGAGCGATCACCGCACCAGCGGTGAACAGGAGCGGATAGCTCACCCAGCTCGAGAGGGCCGCGAGCACGATCGGGACGAAGAAGCCGAGATACGCGATCGAATAGAACACGGCGGTCAGGCCGGCGAGATCCTCGGCCCCGGCGATGCGCTGCACCTCCGACAGGCCCGCGACGAGCGCCAGGCCGTAGCCGCAGCCGAGCACGGCGGCCGCGGCGATGCCGAGCGCGAGACTCAGGACGGCGGCAGCGAGGGCGGCCATCACCACGCCGACGGCGATGATCGCCATCGCGATCACCGAGGCGCGGGCGCTGCGGTGGGTGTCGATGCGGCGCCCGAGAGCTTGGATGCCCACTCCGCACCCGAGGGTCACGACCGTCATCAGGCCTGCGAAGGCGATCGGGTAGCCCCCGACCTGAATGGACAGCAGGGACGGGAGGATCGCGTAGGCGGTCCCGGCGGCCCCGAAGACCCACGGCGCCACCGGCAGGACCACGCGCAGGAAACGCCGGTGGGCGGCGGACGGGACGCGCAGCCGCGAGAGCAGGTCGCGGGCCGGCACCCGCTCGCGCGCGACGAGGGCAGGATGCGTCTCGGGTGTGCGGCGCAACCAGAGCCCGGTGATGGCGGTGAGCGCCATGTGCAGGAGATAGGCGGTGTGGGTCGGCCACGGTGCCCACTGCGCCAGGGCGGCCGCGGCTCCCGCGCCGAGCAGGAACCCGGCGGTCAGTGAGAGCGCGGTGCGGCGCGCGCCCGCGGCGGGCGACGCACCGGCCCGGTCGGACAGCTCCTTGACCCAGGCGGTGCCGACCGCCATCGCGAGACCGAGGGCGATGCCGCACAGCACTCGGCCGATCCCGATGACGAGGGCCGAACCTCCGCCCACCGCCAACAGCAGCGAGCCGGCGAAGGAGAACGGAGCGGCAGGCAGGAGCAGGCGGCGCCGTCCGAGGACATCGGAGAGGGGGCCGCCGATCAGCAGGGCCGGGACAATGCCGAGCACGTAGGCGGCGAGCAGGCCGTCGACGACCACGGGAGAGAACCCGGCGACGGAACGGTAGAGGACCAGCAGGGGGGTGAACTCGTTGCCGCCCCAGGCGATCGCGACGATCGATGCGGCCACGGCCCACCAGGCACGCGGTGCGACGTGCCGGGAGGAGGGACGAGCCGGTGCGGTGATCTCGTCGATCACGGGGAGGGTCCCGGTCGAGCTCACGCGAGTGCCTCCTCGACGGCGGCCAGGTGACCCGCGAGCTCCTCGGCGTAGCCGGCGGCGTCGCCCCCGTGGAGCCTGTCGAGCAGGCGACGGTGCCCCGCGAGGAAGCCGGTGCCACGATCGGTGTCACCGTGCACGCCATGGGCCACGAGACGCTGCTGGCGCTCGCGCAGCGACCGCGCGAAGGACGTGAGCAGGGCATTGCCGCTCGCCTCGATGACCCCGAGATGGAAGTCCGCGTCGAGAGCGGAGTAGCGAGCCAGGTCACCCGCCCGGTGGGCGTCGTCCTGCTCGTCGAGCACAGCCTCGAGCCGCGCGAGCAGGGCGGCGCGGTCACGGGGCGGCCGCGCTGCCACATGCGCGGCGGCACGGGTCTCGATGAGCAGGCGGGCCTCGAGCACATCGGAGATCTCACCGGGGGCGATGGGCGTGATCAGGGCGCCGCGCTGGGGGAGGACCTGCAGATACCCCTCGCTCTGGAGCCGCCGGAAAGCCTCCCGCACCGGAGTGCGGGAGACGTCCAGAGCGGTCGCGATCTCGCTCTCGGAGATCAGGGCACCCCCGCGGAGGTCGTCGTCGAGGATGCGCCGTTTGACGTGCTCGTACACGCGCTCGGGAGCGAGGGGAGCGCGCGGAGAGATCGCGGCGGGGCTCGGAGGGCGGCGATCGGTCGGGGACGGCAGCTGCGGCATGCCGTCATCTTGTATACAAGTTGCAGGCCGTCGCAACCGGCCGGGCAACCGACGTCGGCGATGTCACGTCCCGGGCGCGGCGCGGCACGGCGCCCCGCGCTCGTCGAGGCGCGATCGGCCTCAGGCTCCGGTTAGGCTGGGGCCTCGCAGGGAGGGATGACAGAGCGGCCGAATGTGGTGGTCTTGAAAACCACTGTGCAGTGACCCTGTACCGCGGGTTCGAATCCCGCTCCCTCCGCCAGTGACCGTGCCGCATCTGGCGCAGACCCGGGCTCTGCGTCCATCATGGGCGCGAGCCGGATCGAGCGTTCCCGGCCGTGGCCGCCGCAGGAGGGGAGGACGCGTGACCCTCGTCGTCGACATCGTGATCGTGCTCATCCTCGCCGGCGCGCTGAGCGCGGGCATCCGCTCGGGCCTGTTCGCGACGCTCGGCACCCTGGTCGGTCTTGTCGCGGGGGCGGTCGCCGCCCCATGGGTGCTCCCCCTCGTGGCCTCCGCCATCACCGACGACCGGCTCCGCGGCGTCGCCGCGCTCGCCGCTCTCGCGGGGCTCCTGCTGATCGGAGCGGCGATCGGCTCCGGGATCGGCTCGCTGATCCGTCGCGGCGCCGACCGCCTGCGCCTGCGCGTCCTCGAACGCATCCTGGGCGGTGCGCTCGGCCTCGTCGTCGGTCTCGTGGTCGTCTCCCTCGCAGGGGCCGGCCTGTCCGCCGCGGGCATCCCGCAGGTCTCCGCCGCGGTGGCCTCCTCGAGGGTGCTGCGGGTCGTCGACGAGGCGACGCCCGCTCCTGTGGACGAGGCCCTCGCCCGGTTGCGCGCGACGCTCGCCGGTGGCATCGCGATGCCCACCATCGAGGGCACCGTCCCGCAGATCGCACCGAGCGGTGCGCCCGCCCTCGACACCGTCGACCTCGACGATCCCGCCCTGGCGCGCGCTGCCCGCTCGGTCGCGCGAGTGTCGGGCGCGGCCACCGGGTGCGGGACCATCTCGAGCGGCTCGGGCTTCGTGGTCGCCCAGGACCGCGTGGTCACCAACGCGCACGTCGTCGCCGGGGTCGAGAACCCGCTCGTCGAGCTGCCGGGCGAGGACGCGCGCGACGGCACCGTCGTCTACTTCGACCCCGTGGACGACCTGGCCGTGATCGCGGTCGACGTGGACGCGACCCCGCTCCCGCTCGACGACTCCCTCGCCCCGGGGGACGCGGCCGCCGTGCAGGGCTACCCGTACGGCGGGCCGTTCAGCTCCGCGAGCGCCGTCGTCACCGGCAGGGGCACCACCATCGTCGACGACATCTACGGCGACGGAGGCGCGGAGCGCCAGGTCTACGCCCTGCGCACCGAGATCGTGCCCGGCAACTCCGGCGGCCCGCTCCTCACCTCCGACGGAGGCGTGGCCGGCGTCGTCTTCGCCCGCAGCGAGTCGGACGCCGGCATCGGGTACGCGATGACGACCGCGGAGCTGCTGCCGGTCATCGCCCAGCTCGATCAGGACACCGCGCAGGTCTCCACGGGGGCGTGCGAGGCGTGAGAGGCCTCCGGCGGTAGGGCTCGTCGCGCCGATGCTACGTTGCAGCCATGCCTGACGACCGCGTGCTCTCAGCCCTCCGCGACCTCGTCCGGGAGCGCGAATGGGCGCAGTTCCACTCCCCGGCGAACCTGGCGAAGTCCGTGGTGATCGAGGCCGGCGAACTGCTCGAGCACTTCCAGTGGGACGACGACGCGGATCGCAGTGAGGTCGCGGACGAGCTCGCGGACGTCCTGACGTACTGCTACCTGCTGGCCGACGCCCTCGACCTCGACCGCGACGGGATCGTCCTCGACAAGCTCGAACGGACGAAGTCCAAGTACCCCGCCGACAAGGCTCGAGGGGTGAGCACCAAGTATGACCGCCTTTGAGATCGAGGAGCTGTCCTTCACCGCGGAGTCCGTGAGCGACGCCGACGCCCGACTGCCGCGATTCTCCAACTGGCCCGTCGTGTACCTCCTCGAGGACGGCCACGACATCTACGTCGGCGAGACGGGCAATGCCACCAACCGGATGCGCCAGCATCTCAAGTCCCCCGCGAAGGAGCATCTGCGCGAGGTGCGTGTGGTCTTCGACGACCGCTTCAACGGCTCCGCCTGTCTCGATCTCGAGTCGTTCCTCATCCGCCTGTTCGGGGGCGACGGCCGTTTCGACGTGCTCAACCGCAACGACGGCATCACCAATCGGGACTACTACCAGCGCGAGGAGTACCTGGCGACCTTCCGGGAAGTCTTCGAGGAGCTGCGCGCACGAGGCTACTTCGAGCGCTCGATCCCGCAGATCGAGAACTCGGACCTCTTCAAGCTCTCGCCCTACAAGGCGCTCAACACCGAGCAGGGGGTCGCCGTCCTCGACATCATGGAGGGTCTCGTCGACGACCTGCGGACCCCGACGCGCACCACCGCCGTGATCCAGGGTGACCCGGGGACGGGCAAGACCATCGTCGGCATCTACCTCATGAAGCTGCTGCGGGACCTCGCCCAGTTCGACCCCACCGACGAGATCGACGGCGACTCGATGTTCTCGGATCTGTTCCTCGAGGGAAGCAGGGAGCTCTTCGAGGGGCTCCGCATCGGTCTCGTCGTGCCGCAGAAGTCCCTCCGGCAGTCCATCGAGGGCGTGTTCCGGCGGATCCCGGCGCTGCGCGGGACGCCGGTCCTGACGCCCTACGAGGTCGCCGACGCCGATGAGGACTTCGACCTCCTCGTCGTCGACGAGGCCCACCGCCTCACCCAGCGTGCGGCGCAGGCCCACGGCACCCTGACCAAGCGATACGGCGAGATCACCCGGCGCCTCTTCGGCGAGGACGACTACACGATCAATCAGCTGGACTGGATCCACTCCCGCTCACGGCACACGGTCCTGCTGCTCGACACGGCGCAGAGTGTTCGCCCGGCCGACATCGAGCCGGCCGTCTTCGACCGGGTGATCGCCCAGGCGCGCGACGAGCACCGGCTCTACCCGCTCGACACGCAGATGCGCGTCCGTGGAGGCAACGCGTATCTGGACTTCGCCCGGACGCTGCTCTCCGACGAGCCGCCCGAGCACGCTCCCGACCTCGAGGACTACGAGGTGGAGCTGTTCGATGACCTCGGTGCGATGCACGACCGGATCCGAGAGCGCGACGCGGAGATGGGGCTGTCGCGTCTCGTCGCGGGCTACGCGTGGAAGTGGAAGAGCAAGAAGAAGGACTCGACGGACGTCGACATCGAGATCGACGGGTGCCGACTGACGTGGAACGTCTCCGAGGTCGACTGGATCGCTTCGCGGACCGCCCTCGAGGAGGTCGGGTCGATCCACACGGTCCAGGGTTACGACCTGAACTACGCGGGCGTCATCATCGGGCCCGACCTTCGGATCGATCCCGCGACGGGGAAGCTGGCGGCCGATCGCGAGCACTACTTCGACACGCGGGGGAAGGCGAACAACGCGATGCGCGGACAGGTCACGACGGACGACGACCTGCTGCGCTACATCACGAACGTCTACCGCGTGCTGATGTCGCGCGGTATGCGCGGGACCTACCTGTACGTCGTCGACCCGCTGCTCCGTGAGCGGCTGCGACGCGTGCTCGGCTGAGAGGTGCGCCGCAGGCCTGCTATGGCGCGGAGACGAGCTCCTGGATCGCGTCGACGAGCTCCCGGGAGGCCGCGTCGTAACCATGCGCGACCGGGGCATGGCCTGCCGGTGCCGAGCCGAAGGCGGCCCAGGACGCGCCGCCCTGCGCCCCGAAGCCGGTCACCGACGCGAGCAGCCGCTCCTTGAGCTGGTAGCCCACCTGCGCCGTGCGGAGCAGCTCGGTGAGCCGCCCCTCGACGTCGCCCGCGCTCTGCGTCATCAGCCCGCTCGAGGTCAGGACCAGGTGGGGCGTCTCCTCGGGCAAGTCGAGCCGCACGAGCACGACATCACCCTCCATCTCCACGCGGAAGGTGCCGTGGGATGAGGTCAGGTCACCGAACGCGCCGGCATCGAAACCGAGGAGTCGCATCGCCACGCCACGCCCGGGGCCGAAGGGTCGTTCGGGCGCCTCGACGGTGAGCGTGCCCGCCGCGACATCGAGCGAGAACTCCGCGCGGACCCAGACGCCGTCCTCCGGCTCCTCCCACAGGGAGAAGGCGTTGTCGGCGCCCGCGGCGACCAGCACCTCGAGGTCCGGCAGGCGCGAGTCGGTCCACGGATCGTCGCTGTCCGCCGCGAGCGGGAGGATGCCGCCGGCCCGGAGCAGCACGGGGATGCTCGCCAGATCGCGGTGCATGCGAACGGTGCGTCCGCCCCGGTACGGCTGATGGGTGAAGACGTCGATCCAGCGCCCCTCGGGAAGGTAGACGTCCGTCGAGGCCCGGCGCGTGTCGGGCGCCGCGGGCCGCACGATCGGCGCCACGAGCAGCTGCGAGCCGAACGAGTACTGGGCCTGGTGCTCGTAGGCCTCGTCCACGGGTGCGACGAAGTACGTGGGCTCGACGAGCGGACGTCCCTCGTGGTGCGCGCGATGGTTCATCGCGTGCAGGTAGGGGAGCATGCGGTGGCGCAGACGCAGGTGCTCGGTCATGGTCGTCTCGGCGGCGGCGTCGAAGTTCCACGGCTCCTTGCCGCTGAAGGGCGAGTTGCCGGAGTGCAGGCGCATGATCGGCGAGAACACCCCGAACTGCACCCAGCGGGTGGCGAGCTCGTCGTCGCGGTGACCCTCCATGTGGCCGCCGATGTCATGGCTCCACCAGCCGTAGCCGATGTTCGCACCGCACGCGGTGAAGCGCGGCTGGAAGGCGAGCGAGTCCCAGCTGATGATCGAATCGCCCGAGAAGCCCACCGGATACCGATGACTGCCCGGTCCGGCATAACGCGAGAACGTGAGGGGCCGGCGTCCGCCTCGCGCGTTGTCCTCGAAGTGGCCGTGGTTGAGCACCCACAGGGGGTCCAGGCCGCTTTGTCGCGAGTACGGGCCGCTCTGCCAGTCGACCCACCAGAAGTCGGTGCCGAGCTCCTCGAGACCGCGATGCAGGACCTCGAAGTAGGCGTGCATGAAACGGGGATCGGCGGCGTCGAACTCGACCGGCTCGCCGTCGGCCTCCCGCCCCAGCGCCCGGCACATGGCCTCATAGGCGTCCTCGAAGGCCCGCACCCCGTCGGCCGGGTGGACGTTGAGGGTCACCGCCATCCCGCGGTCGTGCAGCTCGCGCTGGAAGTGCGCCGGGTCCGCGAACAGCCCGCGGTTCCACGTGTAGCCCGTCCATCCCGAGCCGTGGACGGGGTCGATGTCGGTCAGATGCCAGTCCATGTCGATCACGGCGACGGAGAAGGGGATCCGGCGCGACCGGAAGCGGTCCATGAGCTCGAGGTAGGACGCCGCGGAGTAGCGGTGGAAGCGCGACCACCAGTTGCCGAGCGCGAACCGCGGCAGCAGCGGCTGGGCCCCGCTGATCTCGTAGAAGTCCGCGAGCCCGGCGACATGGTCGCGCCCCTGGGCGAAGACGTAGAGATCCTTCGCCCCCTCGGGCGCCTCCCGCGGGATCAGACGATCGCCGTCGAACACCATCGAGCCGGAGTCGTCGAGCACCGCGTAGCCGACCGTCGAGTTGATGCCGGGCTCGAGGGGGACCGCGCCGTCCGCCTCGTCGAGGGTGCGGGCGGCCCCGCCGAGGTTCCCGTCGAGGGCACGCACCGGCGCGCCTCGGCGTCGCCCCTCGCGGTGCGCCGGGAGCGAGAGATCCTGCCCGTAGCGCCACACCGAGTGGTACGCCGAGACGCCCCCGCCGACCTGCAGCTGGAGCCCGTTGGTGCTGAAGGGACCCTCGTCGTACTCGAGACGGTAGGCGTCCGTGACCACGTGGAGACGGCCGTTCGCGCGGTGGACCTGCACGCCCTCGCGCTGGACCGGCCGTTGCGTGGCGAACACCGAGGGACGGTCCTCGAAACGACCCGTCGGTGACCACTCGAGGCGCACCACGCGAGCGGTCAGGGGCGTGATCCGGAAGTTCTCGCCCCGGATCGAGCCGTCCGCGGCGAGGGCCACGTCAGCAGCAGATGTCATGGTCATGACCGTCACCCCTTGACAGCGGCGCTCGCCGCACCGGCGATGAAGCGCCGCTGGAAGATGAGATAGACGATGAGGACCGGCAGGATCGACAGCGTGGTGGCCGCGAACAGACCTCCGAAGTCCGTCGAGTAGCGGCCGCTGAACGTGGTCAGGCCCACCGCGAGCACCTGCTTGGAGTCGTCCTCGATCATGAGGTACGGCCACAGGTAGTCCTCCCAGACCCACAGGAACTGGAAGATCGCGAGCGCGCTGATCGAGTTCGTGCTCATCGGCAGCACGATCCGGTGGAAGATGTAGAGCTCCGACGCGCCGTCCATGCGGGCGGCCTCGAGGATCTCGTCGGGGATGCCGTCCATGGACTGCTTCATCATGAAGATGCCGAATCCCGAGAAGACGGCCGGGATGATGATCGACAGCCACGAGCCCTTGAGGCCCGCCGCGGAGAACATCGTGTAGCGCGGGATGATCGTGACCGCCCACGGGATCATCATGGTCGCCAGGATGAATCCGAACAGGGCGCCCCGGCCGCGGAACACGTACTTGCCCAGCACGAAGCCTGCGAGCACGCTCGTGTAGATCGAGATCGCCGTGATCGTGACGGACAGGAACACCGAGTTCCCGAAGAGCCGGATGAAGTTGAAGTTCTCCTGGATGTTCAGGAAGTTGTCGAACGTCCATTCGCGCGGCAGCAGGGTCTGGTCGAGCGCCCGGATCTCACTATTGGGCTTGAAAGCGCTCAACACCATCCACACGAACGGGAAGACCGTGACGACTCCGATCGCGAGAAGCCCGAGGTGGAGCACGGTGGCCTGGAACCTGCGCACGTCACACCGCCTTCCGGGCGGAGCGGACGGGGCGGGGACGGGCGCCGGTGCGGGTCCCGATCCCGGTGACCCAGAAGGACAGGACCGTGAGCACGGCGGTCGCGAGGAACAGGGCGAACGCGATAGCGGAGGCGTAGCCGAAGTTGTACTTGACGAACGCTTCGTCGTAGATCAGGTACGAGAGCAGATAGGTCTTGAAGCCGGGACCGCCCTTGGTCAGCACGAGCACCTGGATGAAGGTCTGCAGGTACGAGATCAACGACGTGATGACGACGAAGATCATCATCGGGCGCAGGAGCGGGAGCGTCACGTACACGAAGCGCTTCCACGCGCCCGCCCCGTCGACCTGGGCCGCCTCCATGACGTCCTCGGGCAGGGAGTAGAGCCCTGCCAGGAACAGGATGACGGCGTAGCCGAAGTCCTTCCAGATCGTCATCAGCATGATCGCCGGCAGTGCCCAGTGGCTGTCGAACAGCCAGTTCACGTCGGTGCCCAGGAAGGTGTTGACGGCCCCGACCTGCGGGTCGTACATCATCTTCCACACGTAGGCGACGGCCACCAGCGGGGTCACGGTCGGCATGTAGAACAGGGCCCGGAAGAATGTCGTGAATCGGGTCATGCGCGAGAAGATCGCGAGCGCGAGGGCGAGCCCGAGGATGACCCGGGCGGCGATCACGACGAGACCGAACACGGTCGTGTTGACGACCGAGGTGACCAGGCGCGGGTCGGAGACCATGCGCGTGTAGTTGTCGATCCCGACCGGGTCGAACCGGCCGTTCAGCGGGTTCCAGTCGTGGAAGCTGCCCGTGAGCGCGATCGCGACGGGCACGACGAGCAGGACGAGGTTGAAGACGATGAGCAGGATGACCACGGAGTTGCGGATCCCGCGCTCGCCCTTGTAGACGATCCGACGCTTGGCGGGGCGCGTCTGCCCCAGGGCAAGGGAGTTCATGGTGGCTCCAGACGGGCCCGGCGCACGGCCGGGCCCGTACCGATCAGTGGGACGGCTGGTAGAACGCGTACTTGTTCTCGACGGCGGTGAAGTCCGCGGACGCGAGGTCCTTCTCGATGCTCGCCTGAGCCGCCTTCATCGCGTCGTCGGGGCTCTTGCCGTTGAAGAGGATGTCCTGCCACATCGTCGTGGCGTTGTCCTCGATGGTCGCGGGCATCGGCCCGGGCCAGATGTAGTGCTCGATGCCGTCGGCGAGCGACGACAGCTGGGGATCGGCCGTGATGTCGGCGTCCTCGGCGAGCGGCTTGTACATCGGGAAGACGTGGTAGTTCAGGCAGAGCGCCTTCAGGTTCTCCTCGCTCGTGAGGTAGAACTTCAGGAAGTCCTGGGCGACCGCCTTGGTGGCGTCGTCGGCGTTCTTGTTGACGCCGAGGGTGGACTCGCCGTTGTAGCGGTCGAAGGCGTACGGCTGCTGTCCCGCCTCCGGCACGGGCGTGCGGAAGGTGTTGTACTTCGCGTCCGGGAAGTCCTGGGCGAGCGTGCCGCCCAAGTGGGTCCACGAGTAGACCATCGCGGACTGGCCCTGGCCGAAGGACTCGCCCGAGTCGTTGCCGAAGTCCTTCGAGCCGACCTTGTCGGTGTCGTAGAAGCCCGTGAACATCGCGATCAGGTCGCTCATCGCGTCCGAGGCGAAGGTCGGGGTCTTCTGATCCTCGGCGAAGAGGTTCTGCCCGTGCTGGTAGGGCAGACCCGGCGTGAAGGCGTTGAACTGGCTGTTGAAGTTGAAGCCCGCCTGCGTGATCGTGTCGCCCTCGGCGACCGTGAGCTTCGTGGCTACCTCGCGCAGCTGGTCCCATGTCTGGGGGATGTCGGTGTCACTCAGGCCCGCCTTCTCCCACAGCTCGGTGTTGTAGTAGATGACCCCGCTCATGAGTCCGTAGTCGGTGTAGTAGAGCTTGCCGTCGATGACGTGGGCGTCGGCGCCCGTGTAATCGGCCGAGAGCTGGTCGAGGTCGACGTCGTACGGCTCGAGGTAGGGGAAGAGGTTGGCGTGGTAGCTGTTGTGGATGTTGAAGATCGCGGGATTGCCGCCGTCCTTGAGCGCGAGGGGGAGCTTGGTCCAGTAGTCCTCCCAGGGCTGCTTGACGACCTTGATCTTCACGTTGGTGTGGATCGCGGAATAGGCCTCGGCGAACTTCCCGAAGATCGTGTCGCCGTCCCACAGCCACCACTCGAGCGTGATCGGCTCGCCGTCGTTGACGAGGTGGTTGGGGTCGTACGTGAGGGTCTTGCCCTGTACCGGGTGACCGCTCGGCGCGGACTCCATCTTCTCGGGCCCGTCGCTCGAGCACGCCGTGAGAGATGCCGCCCCAGCCAGGCCGATCGCGGAGGCTGAGAGGAATGAGCGTCGACTGAACATGATCCACCGTCCTTGCCAGAGAGTTCAGTGCCCGGGGACACCAGGCTGGTCCAGCGTCCGCCATCCCGAGTGGCGAGGTTTAACGCTAAACTGAAGGTAACGTAGCCCAAACGGTGACGATGCACAAGAAATCGGCGCCTACTCGCTCGAGGAGGCCCGGATGACGACGCTCGCCGATGTCGCGAAGGCCGCCGGCGTCAGCACGATGACCGTCTCGAACGTGCTCGCGGGACGCTCGAGCAAGGTCTCGGCGACGACCGCCGAGCGCGTGCTCGAGGCGATCGCTGCCACCGGGTACATCCCCAGCGGTGCCGCCCGGTCGCTCTCCGGCCGCCACTCCCGCATCGTCGCGCTCGTGATCAACGGCCACGGCGAGGTCATGACCTCCACGCACGACGCCCGCTACGTCGGCGAGCTCGCCCTCGCGCTCCAGAACCGCGGGTACTTCTCGATGCTCGTGACCGCGACGGACCTCGGTGAGACCGTCGCGAGCCTGAAGTCCTGGAACGTCGACGGGGCGATCCTCATCAACACGATGGCGATGGAGATCGACGAGCTCCGCGAGGCGCACGACGTGCCCATGCTGTTCTCGGACAACTATTCCGATGATCCGACGATCCTGACGGTGCGCGCGGACGACGCGGCCGGCGGCAGGCTCGCGGCCGAGCACTTCTTGGAGCGAGGACACCGTGAGGCCGCGTTCATCGGCCCGGTGCACCACAGCGTGAGCGTCGATGACGAGCGCTGGCGCGGGTTCCGGGGCCCCTTCGAGCGGGTGGGCCTTCCCACGCCCGACGCGATCCAGGTCGCGACGACGAACGTGGCCTCGGGGATCGCGCTCGCCGAGCAGCTCGTCCGGGAGCAGGCGGTCCCCACCGCCGCCCTGTGCTCGGCCGATGACCTGGCTGCCGGCTTCCTGATCGGGCTGACGAGAGCGGGCATCCGAGTCCCGGAGGACGTGTCGCTCATCGGCTACGACGGCTTCGACATCAGCCGGGTGACGGCGCCTGGCCTCACCACGATCTCCCAGGACATCGGGGCCAAGGCCGCACGGAGCGTCGATTCCCTGCTCGCGGCCATCACCGGTACCGACGAGCCGGACGATGCCCCACCGCTCGCTGTCTCGCTCGTGCAGCGCGAGTCCGTGCGCCGCGTCGGTCCGCCGGTTGGCGCCGGTGGGGATGCCGTGCTGAGGACGGCGGGTGGCGGAGGTCCCGGGCCGAGCGCCGCCTGACGGCACCTTCCGGCGGAATAGGTGCCGTGGGCCGACGCTCGGCCGGTTCGGCGGCCAGGAAATCCATGCGACGCCGCCGTGCCCACGGTCTACCGTGGTGCCAATGAGACCGCTCAGCGAGGATCAGATCCGCGACTCGTTCATCAACACCACGGTTCGTGAGACGCGCCAGGTCACGGTGCCCGACCTCGACACCGTGCACTGGGACGACATCGAGTACCTCGGCTGGCGCGACCCCAAGCGCGAGCTGCTCGCCTACGTCGTCCTCGAGCTCGACGACGAGGTCGTCGGCATCATGCTGCGCACCCAGCCGCCCAGCCCCCACCGCCGCAAGATGATGTGCGCCTGGTGCCAGGACGTCACGATCGCCGATCCCGCCGTGCTCTACGTGGCACGCCGGGCAGGGGCGCCCGGCCGCAAGGGCGGCACCATCGGCACCGCGATCTGCGCGGCCTTCCGCTGCTCGGCCACCGTGCGCCGGGCGCCGTCGCTCACCGAGATGAGCGGCGGCTCCGAGGAGGAGAAGCAGTACTGGATCGACCTGCGGATCCAGGAGCTGCGAGACCGCTCGTCATCGTTCGTGCGGGAGGTCGCGCGAACGGCGTGATGGGGTCTCCCGCTCGCCTCAACCCCGGTCGAGGTGCCGCGCGAGATAGGTGCCGGTCGAGGACTCCGTCGCGGCGCTCACCTGCTCGGGCGTGCCCGTGGCGACGATCCGGCCCCCTGCCTCGCCACCGCCCGGTCCCATGTCGATGATCCAGTCGGCGTCGGCGATCATGTCGAGGTCGTGCTCGATGACGACGACGGTCGCGCCGTGCTCGACGAGACGGTCGAGCACGCGCAGCAGGGTGCGCACGTCGAGCGGGTGCAGCCCCACGCTGGGCTCGTCGAACACGAACACGGAGTCGGTCTGCGTGCGATCGACCTGGCCGGCGAGCTTGAGCCGCTGGGCCTCCCCGCCCGAGAGCGCGGGCGTGTCCTCGCCGAGCGTCAGATATCCCAGCCCGAGGTCGGTGAGGGTCGTGAGCCGGCGACGCACGGGCGGGATGTCGCCCACCAGGTCGATCGCCTCGCTCACGGTCGTGCCCATCAGCTCGGGCAGGGAGACGGCGCGATCTCCCGCGTCGTCGCCCTCCGCCGATCGTCCCGGGACAGCGCGGCGGATCTCGTCGGCCTCGGGCGCATAGCGTCGGCCGTCGCACTCGGGGCAGTCGATGTCGATGTCGGGCAGGAACTGCACGTCGAGCGATACGCGCCCCGTCCCCTCGCAGCGGGGACAGCGCAGCGAGCCGGTGTTGTAGGAGAAGTCGCCGAGCGTCAGCCCGCGCGCGGCGGCCTCGTCGGTGCGGGCGAAGGCGCGTCGCAGGTCATCGAGGACGCCCGAGTAGGTGGCCACGGTCGAGCGTACGTTGACGCCGATCGGGGTCGCGTCGATCTGGTGGATCCGGGCGATGCCGTCGGCCTCGAGCGACCTCACGTGCGCGGACAGGGCTCGGTCCTCGACGGCGGCGCGGACCGCCGGGACGAGGGACTCGAGCACCATCGTGGTCTTGCCCGAGCCGGACACCCCGGTCACCGCGGTCAGCCGCCCGCGCGGGATCTCCACGTCGAGCTCGCGGACCGTGTGCAGCGGCGCGGTGCGGAGCCGGATCGCGCCGGAGGCGAACACGGCGTCGGCCTCCGCGCGATGACGCGCCGCGACCCGCTCGGTCCCCGACAGGAACGGCCCGAGTCGCGAAGCCGGGTCGGCCGTGACCTGCGCGACCTCCCCTTGGGCGATCACGGTGCCACCGTCGCGGCCGGAACCGGGGCCGATCTCGATCAGGTGGTCGGCCTCGCGGAGCGCCTGCACATCGTGATCCACGAGCAGTACGGAGTTGCCGTCGCCCAGCAGATCGCCCACGAGCTCGAGCAGGCCGTCGATGTTGGAGGGGTGCAGGCCGATGCTCGGCTCGTCGAGCACGTACAGCACGCCCGTCGTGCGGTTGCGCACGGCCCGCGCGAGCTGGACGCGCTGCCGTTCGCCGGTCGAGAGCGTCGAGCCGGCGCGGTCGAGGCTCAGGTACCCGAGCCCGAGGTGCACGAGGCGCGCGGCCATCTGGGTGAACTGATCGACGAGCCCGCGGGCCATCGGGTGCATGGCGCGGGGCAGGGGGTCGGTGATCGTCCGCGCCCACGCGATCGCGTCGTCGAGGGTCTTGGCCGTCGCGTCCGCGAGGGTGATCCCGTCGATCTCGGGGAGGCGCGCAGCCTCCGACAGGCGGCTGCCATGGCAGTCGGGGCACGTGCGCTCGCTCAGGAAACGGCTCACGCGGGCGAGGCGCTTCTCGTCCTTGGCGCGCCGCAGCTCCTCGGTCACGGTCAGACGGGCGTTGCGGAACGTGAAGTCGAGATCGTGCACGCCCTTCTTCGACGTGACGGTGATGTGCCTCTTCTCGGCCGGGCCGTCGAGCACGATCCGGCGCTCGTCGTCGGTCAGATCGCGCCACGGCACGTCGGTGCGCACGCCGAACTCGCGCGCGATGTCGGGCTGCACGTTGAAGCCGAACATGTTCCAGGGCACGACGGCGCCGTCGTCGAGGGTCTTGGAGGGGTCGGGGACGAGCGAGGCGTCGTCGACGTCGCGCACGATCCCCGTGCCCTCGCACGTGGGGCACGCACCCTCGGAGTTGAAGGCGAGCGCCTCGGCTCCGGGGGCGCGCACCTCGGCCCCGCACGTCGGGCACGCGAACGGCACCTCCGCGGCGACGTCGATCGTGGGCGGCACCCGGTGGTCGTTCGGGCACACGTGCGAGGCCAGGCGCGAGAACATCAGCCGCAGCACGTTCAGCAGTTCCGTCGAGGTGCCGAAGGTCGAGCGCACGCCGGGTACCCCCGGCCGCTGGCGCAGCGCGAGCGCGGCGGGCACGTGGGTCACGGCGTCCACGTCGGCGCGCGGCGCCTGGGCCATCCGCCGTCGGGTGTACGTCGACAGGGCCTCGACGTAGCGGCGCGACCCCTCCGCGTACAGCACTCCCATCGCGAGCGAGGACTTGCCCGACCCGGACACGCCGGCGATCCCGACCAGGCGGTTCAGGGGGACATCGACGTCGATGTCCCGCAGGTTGTGCACGCGGGCGCCGCGCACGGACACATGATCGGGCTGGGGGCGGTCGGCGGGAGGCACGCGCCCACCGTAGCCCGCGGGCATGACAGCCGACGGCGGACGCCGGGCGCCACCTCAGGTCCCGCAGAAGGTGACGAAGGGGGCGTCGGGCTCCGCACCGGCCTCTTCGAGGTCCTCGAACCCCTCGCGGCGGGTGAAGGGCGCGGTCACGGCATCGAGCAGGCGCTCGTACGGGGCCAGGTCACCGAGCTCGGCAGCCCGCAGGGCGCTCTCGAGATGGTGGTTGCGGGGGATGTAGACGGGGTTGGCGGCGGCCATGCGGGTGCGGGCGCTCGCGGCCTCCTCCCCGCCGCCGAGAAGGCGAGCACGACGCTCCGACCACGCGGCGAAGGCGTCACGGGCCTCGTCGCTCTCGAACAGCTCGGACGCCTGGTCCTCGGTGAGCGCACGGAAGAAGCCGGTGTAGTCGACACGGTGGCGCTCGAGCAGGCGCAGGGTGTCCTCGGCGAGCGAGCGGACCGGCGCGAGGGCCTCGATCGTGTCGGCGCCGCTCGCGAGCGGCACGCCGAGGCGCGCGGCCATCAGGAGGGTCCACGTGCGCACGTAGGTCGGCTCGAAGTCGCCGAGCACCTCGGTCGCGGCCGCGACGGCCGTCTCCGGGTCCTCGTCGACGATGGGCAGGAGCGCCTCGGCGAAGCGAGTGAGGTTCCACAGCGCGATCGCCCCCTGGCGGCCGTACGCGTACCGGCCCTGGACGTCGATCGAGCTGAAGCACGCCGAGGTCGAGAAGACGTCGAGGAAGGCGCACGGCCCGTAGTCGATCGTCTCCCCGGAGATCGTCATGTTGTCGGTGTTCATCACCCCGTGCACGAAGCCGACGCTCATCCAGCGGGCCACCAGCTCGGCCTGCGCCCGCGTCACGCAGCGCAGCAGGGCCAGGGGGCCGTTCGCCTCCTCGCGCGCCCGGGGCCAGTGCCGGTCGATCGCCCAGCGGGTCAGGGAGCGCAGCAGGTCGGGGCCGCCGTGCCACGCGGCGTACTCGAAGGTGCCCACCCGCACATGGCTCGCGGCGACGCGCGCGAGCATCGCGCCGCGTTCGGGCACGGGGCCGCGGCGGAACACGGCCGCACCCGTCGTCGTCACCGCGAGGGCGCGGGTGGTCGGGATCCCGAGGGCGTGCATGGCCTCGCCCACGAGGTGCTCGCGGAGCATGGGGCCGAGCGGCGCCCGGCCGTCACCGGCCCGCGCGAACGGCGTCGGCCCCGATCCCTTGAGGTGCAGATCCCACGTCCGTCCGCGCGTGTCGACGAGGTCACCGAGCAGCACGGCGCGCCCGTCGCCCAGCTGCGGGTTCGCCTGGCCGAACTGATGACCCGCATACGCCTGAGCGGTCGTGAAGGAGTGGGGCGCGGAGCCGTCGCCGGGGCGGCCGTCGGCGTCGAGGCGGCCGGTGAGCAGCGCGATCCCCTCGGGCCCGCGCAGCCAGGCGGGGTCGTAGCCGAGCTCGCGGGCGAGCTCCTCGTTGAGCACGACGAGACGCGGGTCCGGCGATGCCTCGGCGCTGTGTGGGATCGACAGCTCGGGGATCGCGGCGGCATAGCTCTGATGAAGGCGGGGGATCGCGGTCATCTGCCCTCCTCTCGTCCGGCGTCGACTGCCCTCTACGCTACCGGGCGCCTCCAGTGCCGCCCCAGCGCCCCGTGTCACCATCGTCGGCGTGAGACTCGAGACCCTGCGCCATGTGATCTGGGAGCGCGTCGCGCCGACGGCCGATCCCGCGGCCGGCTGGTGGACGCTGCTCGCCGTCGCGGTCGCCCTCGTCCTCGTGGTCCTGCCCATCGCCTGGCGGCCGGCGCGGCTCGCGGTCACGATCGTGCACGAGCTGGGACATGCCCTCGTGGGCGTCCTGGTCGGTCGGCGCTTCACCGGCTTCGTCGTGAGCGCCGACATGTCGGGCCACGCGGTCACGGTGGGACGCAGCCGCGGATTCGGGCGCCTCGTGTCGACGTGGGCGGGGTACCCCGCACCCGCGATCGTGGGCGCGGTGCTGACGCACATCGCCTTCGGGGGCTTCTCCCGCACGACGCTGTTCGTCGCCCTCGTGGTCCTGGTCGGATCACTCGTCTTCGTGCGCTCGGCCCACACGCTCGCGACGGTGCTCGTCGCCGCCGCGGGAATCGGCGCCCTGTGGTGGTGGGGGAGCGCGGCGCTCGCCGCGGCCGTCGTGCTCGGTGCGGGCGTGTTCCTGCTGCTGGGCGCGTGGCGTCACCTCGGCGCCGTCATGACCCATGGGCGGCGCCAGGACGATCCGCAGCAGCTCGCCCAGCTGACCGGTGTGCCCACGGCCGTGTGGATCGCAAGTCACGTGCTCGTGCTCGCCGCGTGCACGTGCTGGGGGTGGCGGGCACTCGCCCCGCACCTGCTGTGAGCGGCACGGGGCGACGGGGCAGGCGGAGCGGCTCAGGCCTCCGGGGCGGACCCGGCCTCGGCGATCTGCCGCGCGCGGGCCTCCAGGAGATGTGTCGCGATCGACGACGCCCGGTCGGCGTCGACGGCGCCGTCGGCGAGCAGCATCACCTCGGCCGCGACCTCGATCTCGTCGTCCTCGCCGGCGACGATGAACGCCCAGGCGCCGTCACGGACCGGCTGCTCGTGCGCCGCATCGATCAGCCGCGAGGGGATCTGCAGACCCTCGGGCTGAGCGCCGGGCACGCGGGGTGCGTCGTCGCGGTCGTCGGCGGGGTGGGAGTCGTGGGCACTCGGCGTCTCGAAGCTCGTCATACCCCCACAGTAAGGTGGCGGGCGCCTGCGCGTCACACCGTCGCGACGGGCCCGCGACCCGCCTGTGTGCAAGGAGACCCATGCCCGACGTGAAGCTCGCCGTGGGGGACCGCGCCCCCGACTTCGACCTGCCGGCCGCGGGCGGTGGCCGCATCGCGCTCCGGGACCTGCGCGGCGCGCCGGCCGTGATCTGGTTCTACCCCGCGGCGGGCACGAGCCTGTGCACGAAGCAGGCGTGCGGGCTGCGCGACGACTACGCGCTGTTCGCCGACGCCGGCTACCGCATCCTGGGGATCTCCCCGGATCCCGTGCCCGCCCTCGAACGGTTCATCGCCGATGAGCGCCTGCCCTACGACCTCGCCTCCGACACCTCCCACGAGACGATGGCCGCGTACGGTGCGTGGGGCACCAAGAACATGTACGGCCGGCTCGTCGAGGGCACGATCCGCTCGACCGTCGCGATCGACGCCGACGGCGTCCTCACCCTCGTGAAGCACCGCGTGGGCACGCCCACCCACATCGCCCTGCTGCGCGACCGCCTGGGGCTGTGAGACGCGCGGACGGGGCGGTCGGGCGGCGCCGCGCACGCGTGCGTGATGTGCTCGCGTGACCTCCGTCCGATCCTTTTGTGCGACCCGGCGCCCTCCGGTAGTGTGGCCGCCGTTGCGCCCGCGCGAGTGTCGGCGCAGCACACCATGCGCATGCGCATGAGGAGACGTGGCAGAGCGGCCGAATGCGCTCCCCTGCTAAGGGAGTAGGCGACCAAAATCGCCTCGGAGGTTCAAATCCTCTCGTCTCCGCGTCGCTCTGAGCCGCGGCCCCGTCATCGCTCGGGGTCGCGGCTCACGCGTTCCGGGACACCTGCCGACACCTGCCGCGGACGCACCGGCGCCGTGAGGCGCGCGAGGCGGCGGCCCACGCGGGTGTCCCGCAGGCGCTCGATCGGCACGAACGCCGCCCAGCACACGGCCGTGGGCAGGAAATGGATGCCCAGCAGGAGGAACGTGCTGAGGTGGAAGCCGAGGAACACGGCGATCAGCACGGACAGCGCTCGGCCCCGCAGGAACAGGGCGAGCGGTGAGCTCAGCTCCATCGCGACCGCCGCCCACTGCGCGGGCACGAAGATCCACGGCACGTGCAGCAGCCACGCCGCCCACGGGGTGCCGCGCCGGATGATCGCCCACGCGAGGATCGCGCTGTTCGCCCACGCGGCGACGGACCCCGAGGCGAGGATCTTGGCGAGCACCGACAGGAAGTAGGTCGCGACCACGGCGAGCTGGATGCAGCGGAGCGCCCAGCCCGCCGCCTCGGACTCGGTGTCGTCGCGCCATGAGGCCGAGGGCACGGTGGGCAGGACCCACACGGCGACCAGGAGCGCGAGGTGGTCGTGGGCGATGTACCCGTAGCCGTTGGAGTACAGCATCCACACGCCGAAGCCGATGCCCACGGCGGCTCCCGTCAGGCGCGGCCGCCATCCCAGCATCCCGGCCACGCACGCGAGCACGAGGACGACCTGCAGCACCAGCGCCCCCACGGGGCTCACGGGCGGGAGATGCAGGAGCCGCGCGAGCAGCAGGGGCCGGTAGTACTCGGCGTTCGCCGTATGGGCGGGCACATCGCCGTCGATCACGACGATGTCGACCAGCACGAACACGAAGACGATCGCCCGCAACGCCGCCACCCGGGAGGCGGGGAGCGCCGGGATCAGTGCGCGGCGCAACGGGGCACGGGGCGCGGGATCGCGGCCGCTCACGGCGCTTCCCAGCGGACGATCTCGACGGTCTCGGGCGATCCCACGGGTGCACCGTGGCGCAGCGTCGTCACCCGCTGGCAGACGATGAGTGCCGTGAGCGGGCCGTGGCCAGGATGCTCCCGGTCGTAGTGCTCGGCGAGCGGGGCCAGCAGCGAGGGATCGGCTTTCATCGCCGTCAGGTGGTTCTCCACGTCGGCCCGCTCGATGCCCACGCTGCGTCGCCCGAAGCCGATCTCGACGACGCGGCCGTCGCGTTCGCCGAGGAGACACGTGCTGCGCACGTGCCCGTCCGGGTCCTCGGCCTGCGCGTACTGCTCGAGGGTGCCGAAGGGGAAGTACTCGTTGGTGCGCTCCAGCTGGCCCGCGAGGAGCACGACGGCCAGGGCCAGCATCACGGTCACCCGCCACAGCACCGAGCCACCGCCCAGCCGGCGCACACCGGCGTGCGCAGAGACGGGGGACTCGGGCGGCATGGAGGGAGCGTAGACGCTTCACCGCGCACGCGGGCGCCGGGCGGGGAGGAGGCGCCGGATGCGCGAGGGGTCCGGATGCGGGACGTGGGGCGGGAGCTGTCGGCCGCCGCCTGTACAGTGACGCTCGTCCGCTCAGCGCCGTCGCGGCCAGCGCAGCCCCCGGCGCCGGTCGCACGGTGCCGTTCCCCCAGGAGGTCCCGTGCGCGACGACGAAGCCCTTCGCGTCCCCACCCTCACCGCCGAGTTCCCGGTGGTCGGCGACGATCCCCATATCGATGCCCCGCTGCGCGCCGTCGTGCGCCGCCTGTCCACCCTGCTCGGCCGGACGATCGCCGATCAGCACGGCCAGGAGCTGCTCGACCTCGTCGAGGACGTGCGCCGCCAGACCAAGCAGGCCAAGGCGTCGGCCGATCCCGAGGACGCCCAGCGCATCCAGCAGCGTCTGGCCGAGCTGCCGATCGAGCAGGCCACCGCCCTCACGCGTGCCTTCACCGAGTACTTCCTGCTGGCCAACGCGGCCGAGCAGGTCTACCGGGTGCGGGCCATCTCGGAGACCTCGGCCGAGGACTCCTGGATCCCCCACACCGTCAAGGAGATCGCCGCGGAGCGCGGCTCCGAGGCGCTGCAACAGGCCGTCGACAGCCTCGACGTGCGTCTCGTGTTCACGGCGCACCCCACGGAGGCCTCGCGCCGCGCCGTGCTGACCAAGCTGCGCCGCATCTCCGACCTCCTCGAGGACGAGACCGAGGAGGGCAGTGTCGAGCGTCGTCGCCAGGACCGCGACCTGTCCGAGGTCATCGAGGTGCTGTGGCAGACCGACGAGCTGCGCCGCCAGAAGCCGACGCCGCTCGACGAGGCGCGCAACGCCCTGTACTACCTGCGCGAGATCTACCTGCACACGATGCCGGGGCTGCTCGACGACTTCCGCGACGAGCTGCGGGAGAACGGCGCCGATCTCGACGAGACCACGACACCGCTGCGCTTCGGCTCCTGGATCGGTGGCGACCGCGACGGTAACCCGTTCGTGACCGCCCCGGTCACGCGCGAGGTCCTGCGCCTCCAGGCCGAGACCGCGATCGACCTGTCCATCGAGCTCATCAATCGCGCGATCCTCGAGCTGTCGGTCTCGAGCTCGCTCACGGGGGACGACCCCGAGCTGCGCGAGAGCCTCCGCGTCGAGCGCGGGCTCGTCCCCGAGGACCAGTACGAGATGTACGCGGAGGAGCCCTACCGCCTCAAGCTCGGCGCGATGCGGGCCAAGCTGCAGAACACCGGCCGCCGGATCCGTCGCGGCACCCCGCACGAGCACGGCACGGACTACCTGCGCGGCTCGGAGCTCCAGGACGACTTCGACCTGCTGCGCTCGGCGCTGCGTCGCCATCAGGGCGACCGGGTCGCCGACGGCTCGCTCGCGATCGCCCAGCAGCTGGCCGCCGGGATCGGCCTCTCCCTCGCGACCCTCGACGTGCGCGAGCACGCCGAGAAGCACCACGAGGTCCTCGCCCGGCTGTTCGACCGCCTCGGCGAGCTCGACCGTCCGTACGCCGAGCTCACGCGCGCCGAGCGGACGGAAGCGCTCTCCGCGGAGCTCGGGAGCCGACGGCCGATGGCCGGCGCCGATCTGGCCTCCGAGGAGCGTGGCATCCTCGACCAGGCGACACGCCCCACCTTCGAGGTGTTCCGGGAGATCCGCAAGGCGCATCGGACCTACGGTCCCGAGTGCATCGAGACCTACATCGTCTCGATGACCCGGGGCGCCGACGACATCCTGGCCGTCGCGCTGCTGGCCCGCGAGGCCGGTCTCGTCGACCTCGCGAGCGCCGAGGACAAGCGCGCCGACATCGGGTTCGTGCCGCTGCTCGAGACCGTCGAGGAACTCCGTCACGCCGGTGACATCCTCGACGCGCTGCTCGAGGACCCCGCCTTCCGGGAGATCGTGCGCCTGCGCGGCGACCGTCAGGAGATCATGCTCGGCTACTCGGACTCCAACAAGGAGTCCGGCGTCATCACGAGCCAGTGGGAGATCCATCAGGCCCAGCGGCGCCTGCGGGACGTCGCCGCCAAGCACGGCGTGACCCTGCGCCTGTTCCACGGCCGCGGCGGCAGCGTCGGCCGCGGCGGCGGTCCCACCTACGACGCCATCATCGCGCAGCCGTACGGCGTGCTCGAGGGCTCCATCAAGTTCACCGAGCAGGGCGAGGTCATCTCCGACAAGTACATGCTGCCGGTGCTCGCCCGCGAGAACCTCGACCTGTCGCTCGCGGCCGTGCTGCAGGGCTCGGCGCTGCACACCGAGCCGCGCGTGTCCCCTGAGCAGCTCGACCGCTTCGGGGACGTCATGCAGACCGTCTCGGACGCGGCGTTCGCCCGCTATCGCACGCTCGCCGACGATCCGGACCTGCCCGAGTACTTCGTGACCTCGACGCCCGTCGAGCAGCTCGGGGATCTCAACATCGGCTCGCGACCGTCCAAGCGCACGACCTCGGAGAAGGGCCTCGACGGGCTGCGGGCCATCCCGTGGGTGTTCGGCTGGACCCAGTCGCGCCAGATCGTGCCCGGCTGGTTCGGCGCGGGCTCGGGCCTCAAGGCCGCGCGCGAGGCCGGTCTCGAGGACGATCTGCACGAGATGCTGCGGCACTGGCACTTCTTCCGCACGGTGCTGTCCAACATCGAGATGACGCTCGCCAAGACCGACATGGACATCGCCGCGCACTACGTGCACTCGCTCGCGCCCGAGCGGCTGTGGCCGCTGTTCGACCGCATCCGCGAGGAGTTCGAGCTGACCGTGGCGGAGGTCGAGCGCCTCACGGGCGTGCTGGGCCTGCTCGACAACCAGCCGATCCTCAAGCGCACGCTCACCGTGCGCGACCGCTATCTCGATCCGATCAGCTACATGCAGGTCGCCATGCTGCAACGGGTGCGCGCGCTCGCCGAGAAGGGCGAGGAGCCGAGCGAGGAGCTGCAGCGCGCGCTGCTGACCACGATCAACGGCGTCGCGGCGGGCCTGAAGAACACGGGCTGAGACACGCGCGCCCGGAGCTCGGGCGCGACGGCAGCGGTGCCGCCGCGCGAGTGCCCCGGTGCGGACCGTCGCCTCGCCGGCGCGGTCCGTGCCGGGGCGCGAGCACATGCGGTCGGCACCGCCCGCCGGGAGCGACCGTGATGTCGGCGCCGGCCGACCCGGGGCGAGGGCGGCGCCGGGCCACCTCGGCCGTGGTGGGCGTCGTCGGGATCCTGCTGCTGGTCGGGGCCTGGACGGCCGTGGGCCCGCACCATCCGGTGTTCGCGCTCGTGGTGACGATGATGAGCTTCGGGCTCGTGCCCTTCCTCGGGCGGCCGCTCGCCCGTCATCTCCCGCGATGGCTGATCGACGTACCGCCCACCGAGCGCATGCTGCACCGGGTGATGGGGGTGGGCGTCGTCATGCGGGTGCTCGACGCGGTGCGCTGGAACAAGTCGCTCGGGCGCGGCCGCGGGACCGCGGGCACCCGGGCGGGACTGCGCGCGGTCGACCGGCACACCCGGGAGAGCCTCGCCGCGCACGGCGTGGGTGCCCTCGTGCACGCGGGCGCCGCCGCGGCGGCCGCCATGGCCGGGGCATGGGACGTCGCGGGGCTCGTGCTGTTCGGCGGCCTCGCCGTCCACGTCTACCCGGTGCTGATCCAGCGGGCGGTGCGCCTGCGCCTGGCCCCGCTGCTCACGCGGGTGTGACGCGAGGGAGAGCGCCTCACCCGCGCCCCGCCGTCACCACTCCAGGATGGCCCAGCGCTTCTTCTTGGCGATCGAGTACAGGCCGAGGTCCGGTGAGACCGCCGACGGCGTGCCCACGAGCTCGAGCCAGGAGGCGTCGGCGAGCGAGTCGCCGTAGCCGTAGGACTTCTTGAGGTCGGCGCCGACGCGACCGGCGTACTTGCGCAGCCAGTTCGCGCGCGCCTCGTCGACCACCGGGGGAGTGGCGAGGTAGCCGGTCATCACGCCGTCGGCGTCGACGTCCATGTGGGTCGCGACGACCTCGTCGAACAGGTCGGCGAGCGGCTCCACGAGCACGTCGAGCGCGCCGGTGACCAGGACCGTGCGATGTCCGGCCCGCCGATGCTGCTCGATGAGCTCGAGCGCCTCGGGGCGGATCGACGCCCGGATCCGGCGGCCGAGCTGACCCTGCATGAGGGCCCGCAGTTCATCGGCGCGGAACCCGCGGTAGCGGCGGTTGACGGAGCGGACGAACTCCGAGCGGTCACGCCGCTCGGTGCGCAGGTAGCCCGGGAGAGCTCCCAGGAGGTTCCCGATCTCGCCCGGCCACTGGCGCTTGGAGCGCGTGGCGCGCATGACCTCCAGATATTGCTGGACGATGTTGGTGGCCACGACGGTGCCGTCGAGGTCGAACACGGCCAGGATGTCCGCGCCCTCCTTCATGGGAGGGGCGGCGCGGCCCGCGCGACGGTCGAGGGTGGCCTTGCGGCGGGAGTACGCCTTGGTCAGCTCGGTCACCGCGGGCAGGTGCAGCTCGCGGAAGTAGCGCAGCCAGTCCAGCTCGGCGATGTCGAAGTCCAGCTCGGCGCGCTCGACGCCTTCGGCCGCGCCGGCCACGCCCTCGGTCGAGGTGCCGCCGCGCAGGAACGCCTCGGGCAGCTCCTCGCGCAGCGCGCGCGTGTTGGCGTCGTCGAAGACCATCTCCGTCTTGGTGTACTGCCGGTACAGCTCGGTGTACTTGCGCAGCGTCTCGAGCCCCGACGCGTTGCGGTGCAGCGTCGAGGTCCACTCCCGGGTGCGGCGCGTCGCGGGCAGGCGGGACACCGCCAGCTGGCCGGCCTTGGTCGCGAGTTCCTTGAGGCGGAAGCGCACGTCGACGGCCTCGACGGCGGGGAAGTCCCACTCGGGGACCTCGATCGGCCGGCCCGTCTCGTCCTCGAGGGGATGCTCGACGAAGTAGCCGCGCACGGCCGTCACCATCTCGTGGAACGGCAGCGGATTGGTCGCGCCCGAGACCACCTGGAAGTACGCCTCGTCGCCGCGGCGGTCGACCTTCTGGGTCGCGAGCGCGACGATCACGTTGACGACGAAGTCGACGGGGATGATGTCGAGGATCGAGTCGGCCAGGCCCGGGAACTCGGGCAGCAGGCCGCGTCCGTACGCCATGATGAGCGGGTCGGCGACCTTGTAGCCGTCGATCCAGCCCGGGTAGGGGCGGCGCAGCGCCGACTCGATGATCGAGGGGCGCACGAACGAGACGCGGTGCCCGGCGGAGGCCCACAGGTCCTCGGCGACCCGCTCGGCCATCGCCTTGGTGAAGGTGTAGATGTCGGTCCAGCCGACGGACTGGGCGCGCGTGCGCCCGTAGTCGACGAGGCGATCGCGGACCCACGTGGTGCGGAGCTCCTCGGCGGCCGCGGCGACGGCCTTGGGGCCCATCTTCCCCTGGCGCACGCGTGCGGCGAGCATCTGGGAGCGCAGGGTCTCGGGGGTGCGGGACTGCGCCTCGACGCGGTGGCGCGCGGCGAGGGCGGCCTCGTGCTCGGCGCGCCAGTCGACGTCGTGGACCAGCGCGCCCTCCTGGCGCAGGCCCTTGGAGATGCCGCCCACGTACGCGGTGGAGACGTGGATGACGTGCGGATCCTGCCCCGAGGCGAGCAGGGCCTCGTAGAGGTTGCGGGCACCACCGACGTTGGTGCGGAAGGCCTCGTCGATGGGCGGGTCGAAGGAGACCGACGACGCCGAGTGGATCACGGTGTCGATGCGCTGCTCGATCGCGGGCATGTCGGTGAGGTCGCCCTCGAGGACGTCCACGCGCTCGTCGAAGGCCCGGCGTACGTCCTCGGCGCCCACGCGCTCGCCCCACGACGTGAACACGGGCTTGCGCAGCAGTCCTTCGAGGCGCTTGCGCCCCGTCTGCACGCCCTTGGGGCGCACGAGGGCGGTGACGCGCACGGAGGGGAAGTTCTCGAGCTGGGACTGCAGCACGGCCTGGCCGAGGAACCCGGTGACCCCGGTGAGCAGGATCTGCTGGTCGGCGCGGGGAGCCGTGCTCGGCTCGGTGCTCGGGTCCGTGCTCGACGAGGCGGGCGTGTTCGGCATGCTGGGCTTCCCCTGGGGACGGCGGCGGTGGACGGGGCGCCGTGCCGCGGTCGCGCCCGTCCCTCTCGACGCCTGCGTCGTCGCAGGTGGGACGCAGGTTCCGGGGGTGAGGAGGAGCGGTCTTCGCGGGGCTCGGAGCCCGGCGGGACGAGGGTCGTCCCGACGCTGGTCAGCGCCTCGCTAGTGTACCGTAGGCCCATGCACAGGGCCCTGATCACCGGTGGCACATCCGGCATCGGAGCAGCATTCGCGGAGGCGCTCGCGCGGCGGGAGGTGGACCTCGTCCTGGTCGCCCGCAACGCCGCACGGCTCGAGGAGACCGCCTCGGGGCTGCGCCGCGACTTCGGCATCGGGGTCGAGACGATTGCCGCCGATCTCTCCGACCGTGACGACCAGCAGCGGGTCGCCGACCGCCTCGAGGCCGACGACACCGCCGAGGCGACCCCGCCCATCGACATGCTCGTCAACAACGCGGGGTTCTCGGTGCGCACGGAGCTCACCGACCCCGACATGACCGAGCACGACCGCGGCTACGAGGTCATGGTGCGCTCGGTCATCGTGCTCTCGGGCGCGGCCGCCCGGGCGATGGAGCGGCGCGGCGAGGGCTGGATCGTCAACGTCGGCTCCGTGAGCGCCTTCGTCACCCAGAACAACTACTCGGCCATCAAGTCGTGGGTGAACTCGTACACCGAGGCCCTCCACGTGCAGCTCCACGACCGGGGCATCCACGTCACGCTGCTCGCGCCCGGCTGGGTGCGCACCGAGTTCCACTCGCGCGCCGGCATCAAGGGCTCGTCGATCCCCGGGTTCCTCTGGCTCACCCCGCAGCGCCTCGTCGAGGAGTGCCTCAAGGACATGGCGCGCGACAAGGTCATCTCCATCCCGTCCATGCGCTTCCAGCTGATCGTGGGGCTCGCGCGGATCGCCCCGCGCAACCTCATCCACCGGCTGAGCGGCCTGCTCAGCTCGCGCCGCAGCAAGGAGGGTTGAGCGCCGTGTCCCCGTCGTCCGACCCCTCCGCGTCCGGTCCGTCCCGGCAGCGTCGCCCCTCGCTGTCCTCGCGCTCGCGGGCGGAGGGCTTCGACTACTCCGACGAGCAGCTCGCCGTGTACCGGTCGCGCTGGCGCGCCGTCGTGCGCCGCGTCCTGCAGCGCGGCATCTTCCGCCTCGTCGTGCGCTCGGCCGTCACCCCGAGCGTCGAGGTCAACCGTCGGGTGCGCTCGATCCGCGGCCCGTTCGTGCTGGTCGCCAACCACACGAGCCACGTCGATGCCCCGCTGCTCGCGATGAGCCTGCCCTGGACCCAGGCGCGGCTGCTGTCGACCGGGGTCGCCGCGGACTACTGGCATCCGGTCTGGTATCGGCGCCTGTTCGTGCGCTGGATGATGAACGCCTACTTCATCGACCGCGACGGCTCGCGCAAGAACGCGGGGGTCTCCCGGCGCCTGCTGCGCAGCGGGGTGCCGATCCTCGTGTTCCCCGAGGGCGGTCGCCAGCAGACCGGCGTGCTGGGAGCCTTCAATCCCGGCGGCGCCGCGCTCGCCGCGAGCGGCGGCGTGCCCGTCGTCCCCGCGGCGATCGTGGGCGGCTACGAGGCGATGCCCAAGGGCCGCTACTGGCCGCGCCCCGGCCGCCCGCCCGTCGGCGTCATCTTCGGCGAGCCGCTCATGGCCGACCCCGACGAGACCGTCACGGACTTCACGGCGCGCATCCGCGCGAGCGTGCAGGACCTCTATACGACCCATCGCGATCAGATCCTCGAGGCCTCCGACGGCCCCGAGCCCCCGGACCAGGAGAAGAAGGCGAGCACTCGATGACGACAGCGGCGACCCCGGGCAGCGCACGAGAGGTCAAGCGCCACAAGTGGTGGGGGTGGGGTCTCGACGACGTCACCTTCCGCTGGGACAACAAGCCCGCGTTCGCCCCGTTCGCGTATGACAAGATCGGCATCGACCTGCCGTCGCTGCCCCCGGCCGTCGAGCCGCAGCTCGCCGACTTCGAGGTGCCCGCCTCGATCCTGCCCGACGACGTGCGCGCACGCCTGGTCGAGGTGCTCGGCCAGGACAACGTCGCGACCGACGACGAGTACCGCGTGGTCCACTCCTTCGGCCGCTCCGTGCGGGACCTGTACCGCGTGCGCACGGGCGACTTCGCCCGGCTCGTCGACGCGGTCGTGTACCCCGCGACCGAGGAGGAGGTCCAGCGCGTCCTCGAGATCGTGCTGGACGCGGACCTCGTGCTGATCCCCTACGGCGGCGGCTCGTGCATCTCCGGCTCGGTCACCCCGGACGTCGAGGAGAAGCGCCCCGTCATCACGCTCAACCTCGGCCGGATGCGCCGCGTGCTGTCGATCGACGACACAGCCGGCCTCGCGGTCGTCGAGGCAGGCGTCTACGGCCCGGATCTCGAGGAGCAGCTCAACGCCGACGGCTGGACGCTCGGGCACTTCCCGGACTCCTTCGCCTACTCGACGCTCGGGGGGTGGACCGCGACCCGGTCGACGGGCATGCAGAGCGACAAGTACGGCGACATCGCCGACATCGTGCGCGGCCTGCACCTCGTCCATCCGCGAGGGGTGCTGCGCATCAAGGGCCTCCCGAGCCAGTCGACGGGGCCGAGCCTGCGCGAGATCGTGGTGGGCTCCGAGGGGCGTCTGGGCGTGATCACCCAGGTCACCGTGCAGGTGCACCGTCTCGCTCCGGAGCGCCAGGTGATCGCGTACATGTTCCCCGACTGGGAGCACGGGATCCGCACGATGCACGCGATCGCGCGCAACACGGACATCCACACGACCTTCGCACGGCTGTCCGACGGCGACGAGACCGCGTTCTCGCTGTCGATGCTCAAGGAGCCGACGACGCTCACGTCGAAGGTGACCGCGACCGTGCAGGACACGCTCTTCGCGTACCTGGCCTCGAAGGGCTGGGACACCGAGCGGGGGATGTGCATCGGCTACGTGTGCTTCGAGGGATCGAAGGACGCCGTGGCGCGCCAGCAGGGCGTGGTCAAGAAGATCGTGAAGGCCAACGGCGGGGTCTCGCTCGGCGCGGGTGCCGGCAGGATCTACGACCAGAAGAAGTTCGACACCCCCTATCTGCGGGACTTCCTGCTCGACTACGGCGTGTTCGGCGACGTCTCGGAGACGGCGGCCCCGTGGTCACGCCTGAACGAGGTGCACGCCGAGGTGACGGCGGCCGTCCACCGGGCACTCGACGAGATCGGCCGTCCCGGCTTCGTGTTCTGCCACATGTCGCACAGCTACCACTCCGGCGCGTGCCTCTACTTCACCTTCGCGTTCCCCTTCACCGACGACGATCGGGCTCTCGCGGAGTACGACACGGTCAAGCGCACGATGCAGCAGGCGTTCATCGACCACGGCGCGACCCTGTCGCATCACCACGCGGTGGGCACCGAGCACCAGCCGTGGATGGAGCAGGACGTCACCGCGGTGGGCGTGAGCATCCTGCAGGACGTGTTCACGACCTCCGACCCGGGACGCAACCTCAACCCCGGCAAGATCGTCACGCCGTGAGAGCGGGCCTCGCGCGGCGTACGGTCGCGCGGGGCCCCCGGCGGATGACGGCGGACCGGCGAGAGCGGGTGAGGCCGGGTCGGAGCAGCGGGCGATCGGACCGGCGCCGGAAGAGACGAGAAAGCCCCGCGATCACGAGGATCGCGGGGCTTCACACGGTGCGCCCGGAGGGATTCGAACCCCCAACCTTCTGATCCGTAGTCAGATGCTCTATCCGTTAAGCTACGGGCGCCCATCGGCTCACGCCGACCTCATCGATAGTAGTCGTCCCTGCCCGAGGGCGCCAATCCGGGCCGCATGAAGAAGCTCACACGGCCCGCGTCGAGGGCGCCCGGCGGGGCGGGGCAGGCATCAGGGATGCTCCCCGGGCTGGCGCCTCAGCCGCGCTCCTCCGGGTGACGCCAGGGCTCCTGGTCCGGGGCCGGAGGCTGCTCGGCCCAGGGCTGCGGCGCCTGTTGCCCTGCTGCGGCCTGCTCGTCGCCGGCCTGCTGGCTCGGCGCGCCCTGCCCCGGGAACGCGGTGTGGGAGCCGTGGTGCGGTGGCTGGACCGGTGCCTGCGGGCCGGGAGAGGCCCACGAGGACGACGGCGCCGCGGACGGCTGGGCGCTCTGCGCCGTGGGCGGCTGGACGCCCGGACCCGGGAACGGCGGCTGCTGACCGGCCGGCGGCGACATCGGGGAGCCGTACGACGGCGACCCCGCACCGCCGTACGCGCTCGGCGCCGGCGGGACGGAGGCGGTGCCCGACGTACCGGCGTAGCCGCCGGGCACGGTGGGCGTCGTGGTGCGACGGCGTCGACGCAGCAGCAGCACGATGGCCACGATCACGGCGGCGAGGACCACGAGAGCGACGAGCAGCGCGACGACGCCGACGATGACCCACACGAGGCCGTTGCCGCCGGCCTCGGCGCGGATGTCGATGCCCGTGCTCGCGAACTCGTTCAGGTCGGTGTACGTCACGGTCTTGCCGTCGACGGTCCCACCCGAGGACTCGATGACCTTCCCCGGGAACTCGACGGTGAGCCGGAAGTCGATGTCGCCGAACGCGTCGGCGCCCGTCAGGCCCGCGTCGCCCGGAGTCACCACGAGGTGGTACTCGCCGTCGGCCTCGGTGAGCTGGAAGTCGCCGTCGAAGTTCTCGCGCGCGATGGTCCCGGCGACCGTGCAGACGTACATGTCCTCGGTCTCGCTCGGGTCCGCCTTGTCGGGACCGGTGACCCCGCCGTCCTCGGAGGAGAACTCGTCGCACAGCGCCTGCGCGGAGGAGATGCCGCTCATCGAGGCGATGTCCTTCTCGATGCCCAGCTCGAAGTTCACGTCGAGGGTGTCGACGTCCCGCACCTCGAGGGTGCCGTGGAAGCTGCCGCACGCGGCGAGGAGGGCGAGGAGGGGGAGGAGGAGCACGGCCCGCAGCCGCCGCGCCCAGGTGGTGGTGTGCATGGTTGTCCCTCAATGGGTGGTCCCGTCGTGGGCGGCGGCGCCGCCGGGGCCCACGCTACCGTGGGCGTGCGCGTCCCGCCGTGGGGACAACTCCCCACGCAGGCTCCGCCATCGGAGTCACCTCTGTGCGGCCCCCGTCGGAACGGTCAGGTCTCGTCGGCCTCGGCGGCCGATCCGGGCGGCATGCCCTTGCCGAAGACGGGCGCCGCCTGGGGGCGCTTGGGCGCCAGGTCGTCGCCCGAGGACTGGTGGCGCAGGCGCCGCAGCACCCACGGGGCGAAGTGCGAGCGCGCCCACTGCAGATCCCCCTGGCGTGCGGCGCGCCAGGTGCGCAGCGGCGCGTCCTCGGGGTCGGCCGGGTGCAGCTGGTGGGGCACGTGCAGGGTGTCGAGGACGTCGGCCGCGATCGTCTGGTGCCCGAGCGCCGAGAAGTGCAGGCGGTCCCCGGCCCACATCGACTCATGGGTGAGCGTCCGCAGCGCCCACAGGTCCACCACGGCGGCGTCGTGGCGGGACGCGACCGTGCGCAGGTTCTCGTTGTAGATCGCGGCCCGACCGCGGATCACCTTGAGCACGGGGGTCGAGCCGACGTCCGGCGCGGTGAACAGCACGACGGTCGCGCCGGTGTCGGCGAGCTGCCCCACGGCCTCGTCGATCTCGACGGCGATCGCGTCGGGATCGGCCAGCCGCAGCACGTCGTTGCCGCCGGCCATGAAGCTCACCAGGTCGGGCTCGAGGGCGAGCGCCGGTTCGAGCTGCTCGTCGATGATCTGGCGGAACAGGCGGCCGCGGATCGCGAGGTTCGCGTACGAGAAGCCGTCGACGGAGCGGCCCAGCTCCTCGGCGACCCGATCGGCCCAACCGCGGTGTCCGCCCGGCACGGTCGGATCGGGATCGCCGATCCCCTCGGTGAAGGAGTCGCCGATCGCGACGAAGCGGGTCCAGGGATGGCGAGCGGACTCGCCGCCGGGGAGCGGGGGCACCTCCGCGGAGGACATCCCCGTCACTTCCAACGCATGAGCAGCCCGCCGCCGACGACCATGATCCCGAAGCCCACGAGCAGGTTCCAGTCCTGGATCGGGAGTGGCAGCTGACCGCCCGAGAGGTAGAAGGTCACGAGGTAGACGAGGCCCACGATCAGCAGCGTGACCGCGGTCGGGGCCAGCCACGCCGGGTTCGGCGCGGTCGCGGCGACGCGGCGACGCGTGGTCGTGGTGCGCGTGCGCTCGGCCTCGGCGCTGCGCCGGGCGCGCGCGGTGCCGGTGGCCGAGGAGTCCTTGGCCTCGTCGGGCACCTCGAGGCGGGCCGGGGAGCGGCGCTTCGAGGCCTCGGCACGGCGCCGAGCGGGCTCGGCGGGCCGCTTCGCAGCGCGGCGGCGCGGGGCGATCGTGTCGCCGAAGCCGTCGAAGTCGTCGGATTCGGCGCGATCCGTCTCCGCCTCGGCGGTCACGGCGTCGTCGGCGACGGCGGCGTCGGTCTCCTCGGTCCCGACCTCGGTCGTGCCGGCGGTCTCGTCGACGGGAGCCTCGTCCGTCTCGGCGGGGCGGGTGGTGGCCGTCGATGTGCGCTTCCTGCGCGCCATGCGTACTCCGTTCAGCGGTGCGGGAGCTCAGCCCTCGGGCTGGTCCTCGTCGGTGGGCGTCTCGGTCGGGGTCTCGGATTCCGTCTCGGTGGGCGAGGGCGGTGCCGAGGTGGTCGAGGGGGTCTCGGTGGGCTCCGGGCCGTCGGACACCACGATCGTGACGGTCGAGCCGGCGTCGACGGGGGAGTTGGCCTCGGGATCGGTGCGGATCACGGACCCCTTGGGCATGTCGCTCGAGTGCTCGGTGCTGCGCTTGACGCCGAGGCCGAGGTCGCCCAGCTTCTTGGCGGCGTCGTCGGCGGTCTGCCCGGTCAGGTTCGGCACGGTCACGGGGCCGGGCGCCGTGGCCACGACGATCTGCACGGTCGAGCCCTTCTCGGCCGTCTGGGTGCCGTCGCTCGCGGGGTTCTGCGAGGTGACGGTGTCGGGATCGACGGTGTCGCTCTCGGCCTCGGTCACCTCGGCCACCAGGCCCGCCGCCTCGATCGCCTTCACGGCGTCGTCCCTCTTCATGTCGACCACGGCGGGCACGGCCACGTTGCCCGAGGCGGTCCACACCTCGATCGTGTCGCCCTCGCTCGCGGTCGTGCCTGCGGCGGGCCGGCTGCGCGTGATCTGCCCCTTGTCGACGTCCTTGGAGTCCTCGGAGTCCACGACCTTCAGACCGAGCCCCTGGTCCTCGAGGATCTGCTCGGCCTCGTCGGGGGTCTTGCCCGTGAGATCGGGGACGTCGACCGTCCCGGGGCCGCTCGAGACCACGACGGTGACGGTCGAGGCCGCCGGGACCTCCTTGTTCGCCGTCGGGTCCGTCGAGATCACGCGGCCCTTCTCGACGTCGGAGTCGGCCTGCTGCGTGAACGTCGGCTTGAGACCCGCCTCCTTGAGCTCCGCCGAGGCCTCGGCCTGGGTGTCGCCGACGAGGTCGGGCATGGTCGCGGTGTCGTCACCGCCGAAGGGGTCGAAGTACGCCAGGGCGGCCGCCGCGATCGCGATGATCGCCAGGCCGATGAGCACGAACAGCCACACGGGTCGCCGATGCCGCTTCTCGGCCGTGCCCTCGCCCGGCGACGTGGCGCCGACCGGGGCGGGAGCCGAGGCGACCGGGGCGACGGCATGGCCGCCCTGGGTCGGGATCAGCTGGGTCTCGCCCTCGGGCAGCACCTGGGTGGCGCCGACGGGGGAGAGGACCGTGGTGGTCTGGCCGTCGGCGCCCGTGAGAGTCCCGCCCGCGACGAGCTGCGGCGGGCGTCCCGCGACGACCGCCGCGATGTCGCGGGAGAATGCGACCGCACTCGGGTAGCGCTCGTCGCGGTCCTTCGCGAGCCCCGTGAGGATCACGGCGTCCATGGGGGGCGGGATCGTGGGGTTGTACGTCGACGGCGGGACGGGGTTCTCCCGTACGTGCTGGTAGGCGATCGAGACGGGCGAGTCACCCGTGAACGGGGGCCGGCCGGTGAGCATCTCGTAGAGCACGCACGCGGCGGAGTAGATGTCGGAGCGGGCGTCGACCAGCTGGCCGCGGGCCTGCTCGGGGGAGAGGTACTGGGCGGTGCCCATGACCGCCTGGGTCTGGGTCATCGCGCTCGTCGCGTCCGCGACCGCACGGGCGATCCCGAAGTCCATCACCTTCACGGCGCCGTGCTCGGTGATCATGACGTTGCCGGGCTTGATGTCGCGGTGCACGATGCCGCGCTCGTGGGAGTACTCGAGCGCCGACAGCACGCCGGCCATGATCTCGGCGGCCTGCCGCGTGTCCATCGGCCGGTCCTCGTGGATGAACGCGCGCAGGGTGCGGCCCTCGACGTACTCCATGACGATGTACGGGATCGAGATCTCGTGACCGCCCTCGGAGCGGTGGTCCTCGCCGGTGTCGTAGACGGCGACGATCGCGGGATGGTTGAGGCCCGCGGCGCTCTGGGCCTCCCGACGGAAGCGCTCCTGGAAGGAGTCGTCGCGGGCGAGGTCGGAGCGCAGCACCTTGACGGCGACCGTGCGGTGCAGGCGGGTGTCGGTCGCGAGGTACACCTCGGCCATGCCACCACGTCCGATGACGTGGCCCAGCGTGTACCGGCCGCCCAGGACCACGGGTTCGTCGCTCACAGTCCAACCGTCCTCATGACATGACCGGGCCGTCTGCGACCCATTCGACCATCGTAGGTGACGCTCCGGCCAGCGCGAACAGGTGCCCGGTGCCGCCCAGCACGGCGACCACGACCACCACGAGGAGCAACAGGATCAGCAGCAGCCCGGGCACCGAGAAGGGCCCGAGGCGCCGTCCCGTCGAGGTGCCGCGGGTGGTCCGCTCGGTGCGTCCGGAATCGGCGGACGTCCCCTCCGGATCCGCGCCGGGCGCGTCGGCGGGCCGCCAGGCGCCGCTCGGCGAGGCCTGCGCCGCACGGCGCGCCTCGGCCGCGGGAGCGGGCTGCGGGCTCGAGGCCGAGAGCCCCGACGGCGCCGACAGCCCCGAGCTCGCGGACGGGCCCGAGCGGTGGCGGATGCCGCGCCGGCCTGAGGTCCGCGGCAGCGGCATCGCCGCGGTGCGGGTGCCGGTCGGGCTCGTCGCGAGGCCGCCCGCGCTCGCCGACGTCGAGACGGGCTGCTCTCCCGTGCTGCGGACCGACGGGATCGCACCCGTCGTGAACCGAGGGTGCTCCCCGCGCTGGATGGACTCGAGGATGCGCGCGACGGCCGACGCGGACCGCGGCCGGTTGGCAGGGGCCTTGGCGAGCGTCATCGACACGAGCTGACGCAGGTCCGGATCGACCGACTCCGGCAGCTCGGGAGCGGGCTGCTTGACCTGGGCCATCGCGATGTCGACCTGGCTGGCCCCGGTGAAGGGCCGGTGGCCCGTCAACATCTCGAAGGCGACGATCCCGAGCGCGTACACGTCCGAGAGCGAGGTGGCCTGCTTGCCCATCGCCTGTTCGGGGGAGAGGTACTGCGCGGTGCCCATCACGAGCCCCGTCTTGGTCAGGCGCGCCTGATCGGTGCTGCGCGCGATCCCGAAGTCCGTGATCTTCATGCGCCAGTCGTGGTCCTCGTCGACGACGATGTTCTCGGGCTTGACGTCACGGTGCACGACGCCCTTGGAGTGGGCGGCGTCGAGCGCGCGGGCGAGGTCGATGAGCACCGAGATCACGCGGCGCTCGGGCAGGCCGCCCGGGTTCTCCTCGATGATCTCCGAGAGCGGGCGACCCGTGCACAGCTCCATCACGATGTAGGCGCGCCCGTCGAGCTCGCCGTAGTCGTAGAGCGCGGCGATCGCGTCATGGGACAGGGCCGCGGTGTGACGCGCCTCGGCGCGGAAGCGCTTGAGGAAGCCCTCGTCGCCCGCGTACTCCTCACGCAGGACCTTGACGGCCACGTCGCGGTCGAGGTCCTGGTCGCGTCCCTTCCAGACCTGGCCCATGCCGCCCGTCGCGATCAGGTCGACGAGCTCGTAGCGGCCCTCGAGCACCAGTCCCGGCTGCGTCCTCACGGTGAGACCACCGCCTCCATGATGTCGCGGGCGATGGGGGCGGCGGCGCGGGAGCCGTAGCCGCCCTCCTCGACCACGACCGCGACGGCGACCTTGCGGTCACCGGCGTTGGCGTACCCGACGAACCAGGCGTGCGGGGTGCGGTCCGAGCCCCACTGCGCCGTGCCCGTCTTGCCGCCCACCTCGGCGCCGTCGATCTGTGCGGCCGTGCCGGTGCCGTCCTCGACGGTCGCGACCATCATGTCGCGCATCTGCGCGGCGTTGGAGGCCGAGAGCGGCTGGGACAGCTTCTTGGAGGTGAGCGAGGAGATCTCCTTGAGGTCGCTCGTGCGGACGGACTGCACGAGCTGCGGCTCCATGACGACCCCGTCGTTGTCGAAGGACGCGGCGACCATCGCCATCTGCAGCGGGGTGACCCGGTCCTCGTACTGGCCGATCGAGCTGGTCGCGAGCTGGGCCCCGTCGAGGTCGTCCCCGATCGACGACGGCGTCACCCGCATCGGGATCGACATCTTGGTGCCGAAGCCGTACTCCGTGGTGATGTCCTGCAGGGCCTCCTGGCCGAGCGCCGTGCCCAGGAGCGCGAAGGACGTGTTGCACGACTGGCGCAGAGCGTCCTGCAGGCTCGACTGGTCACCGTCGCCGCACGGGGTGGTGTCGCCCTCGGAGTGGTTGTTCATGACGTTCGAGGAGTTGGGCAGCTGGTAGGTGCCGGGCCCGGGGATCACGGAGTCCTTCGTGTACTGGCCGGAGTCGAGGGCGGCGGCGGCGACGAGCAGCTTGAACGTGGATCCCGGCGGGTACAGGTCGCCGCCGATCGCCCGGTTGGTCATCGGCTTGGAGGAGTCCTGGGACAGCGACTGCCAGGTCTCGGTCACGGCGTTGCGGCTGTGGCTGGCCATGTCGTTGGGGTCGTACGAGGGGGTCGAGGCCATCGCGAGGATCGCCCCGGTCTCCGGGTCGAGCGCGACGGCCGCGCCGCGGTGGCCCTGCAGGCCGTCCCACGCCGCCTTCTGCGCCTCGGGGTCGATCGTGAGCTCGACGGTCGCGCCCTGCGGCGTGCGGCCCGAGACGATGTCGGAGATGCGCTGGTAGAACAGCGAGTCGGCCTCGCCCGAGAGGGTGTCGTTGAGGGAGTTCTCGAGGCCCGTGAAGCCGTAGACGACCGAGTAGTAGCCCGTGACGGGCGCGTACATCGGCCCGTCGGCGTAGGTGCGCTGGTAGCCGTAGGTGTCGTCGGTCTTGACGGAGTCGGCGATCGGGTCGCCCGCCACCACGATGGGACCGCGGTCCCGGCCGAACTCCGCGTACAGGGTGCGGTGGTTGCGCGAGTCGTCGTTGAGCGACTTGGCCTGGATGGCCTGGATGTACGTGGTCGAGCCGAACAGGAACACGAACAGGATCCCGACGACGAGGGCGACGTGGCGCAACGGCTTGTTCATGTCAGCCCACCTCCGCCGGGGCCGGTGCGGTCTCGGGGGCGATCCGCCGCGCGGCGGGACGCCGAGCGGCGTCCGACAGCCGCACCAGGATGCCCACGATGATCCAGTTGGCCACGAGCGACGAGCCGCCCGCGGCCAGGAACGGGAGCGTGAGGCCGGTCAGCGGGAGCACGCGGGTCACACCGCCGACGACCACGAAGACCTGCAGCGCGATGACGAAGCCGAGGCCGCCGGCCAGCAGGGTCCCGAAGCCGTCGGAGATGCCGACCGCCGCGCGCAGCGAGCGCTGGACCAGCAGCAGGTACAGCACGAGCACGGCGAAGGCGCCGACCATGCCCATCTCCTCGGCGAGGCCCGCGTAGATGAAGTCGCTCTGGCCGAACGGCACCATGTTGGGCCGTCCGTTGCCGAGCCCCGAGCCGAGCACGCCGCCGCTGCCCATCCCGAACAGGCCCTCGTTGATCTGCCCGCAGCGGGAGAAGTTCGCCGAGCTCATCGGGTCGAGCCAGCAGGTCAGCCGGGTGCGCACATGGCTGACCTGGGTGACGGCGAAGATCGCGGGCGGGAGGAACATGACGGCCCCGATGATGAGCCAGCTCAGGCGGTCGGTCGCGATGTACAGCATCGCGACGAACAGGCCGAAGAACATGAGCGACGTGCCGAGATCGGTCTCGAACACGAGCACCGCGACGGCGAACGCCCACGCCACCACGATCGGCCCGAAGTCCGACCATCGCGGCAGGTGGATGCCGAGCACCTTGGGGCCGGCCAGGGCGAGCGTGTCGCGCCGGGAGACGAGATACCCGGCGAAGAACACGGCGAAGCAGATCTTGGCGATCTCCGCCGGCTGGAAGCTGTAGCTGCCGATCGCGATCCAGATCCGGGCCCCGTACACGCTGCGCCCGAGACCGGGCACGAGCGGCAGCAGCAGGAACACGGCGCCGACGAGCGCGCTGACCCACGTGTAGCGCCGCAGCAGGCGATGGTCGCGCAGCAGCGCGAGCACGCCGAGCGCGAGCACGACCCCGACCACCGTCCAGATCAGCTGGCGGTCCGCGTAGTGCGTGGCCCGGGTGGCGTACAGAGCCTTGGCGGAGTCGTAGCTCGCGATGGCCGCCAGCCCGATGAGGTTCAGCAGGAGCACGAGCGGCAGGATCACGGGATCCGCGTACGGCGCGCGCCACATGACGATCGCCTGCAGGGCGACCGCGAGCACGATCGCGACGATCGCGGTGGTCGGCAGCGTCGCCGGGATCTCGCCCGTGCGACCGAGGCCCACGAGGGCGTACGCGCCGAGCCCGATGACCAGCGCGGCCAGGAGCAGGAGGGCATGGGTGAACCGGCGCGTGCGCGCGGTGTACGAGACGACGGTCGTCACTTACCCCCCTGCGCTCTCGGTCGCGGTCGGTGCGGCGCCGGGCTGGGCCGGCTGCTCGGCGGCCTGCTGCTCCGCCTGCTCGGCCTCCTCCTGGGCGCGGCGCGCCTCCTGGGTGCGGGTCGCCTCGTCGCGGAGCGTCGTCACGACCTCGTCGGCGGCCTCGCGCGAGTCGGCGGGGATCGTCGCCCGCACCTGCTCGAGCGTCACCGAGGAGAGGTCGTCGGTGCTGATCCCGGTCGACTCGATGCGGTGGGACAGACTGACGGGACCGAGGTCCTGGGAGACCCCCTGGTAGACGACGACCTCGTCGTCCTGCGCGGCCACGTAGTACTGGCCCTGGGTCCACGCGTATCCGGCCCACAGGCCGCCCGCGAGCACCGCGGCGATCAGCAGGGTCACGACCACGGCGGGCCAGTGGCTGCGCCGCGGCGCGTCCTCCTCGGCGAAGTCCTCGTCCTCGAAGGGGGCTGAGCGCTCGGGCCGGGTGAGCGCCGCAGCCTTCGCGGCGGGGCCCGAGGCGGCCGTGGGCTGATGGCGCGAACGCCCCGCGGAGCCCACGATCTCGGGGCTCGAGGAGGGGGCGGACGCGCCCTTGGGCAGCGCGTCGAGGTCGACCACGTCGGCGATCACGCACGTGATGTTGTCGGGTCCGCCGCCGCGCAGGGCGAGCTGGACGAGGGCGTCGGCGCACTCGCCGGGATCGTCGATCTCCCGCAGGGTGCGGCCAATGGTCTCGAGGGAGACCAGGCCCGACAGCCCGTCGGAGCACAGCATCCAGCGGTCGCCCGCGCGCGCCGGGCGCAGCGACAGGTCGAGCTCGGGGTCGGAGTCGACGTCGCCGAGCACGCGCATGAGCACGCTGCGCTGGGGGTGGCGCTCGGCCTCCTCGGGTGTCAGGCGACCCTCGTCCATGAGCCGCTGGACGAAGGTGTGGTCCTTGGTGATCTGGGTGCACTCGCCGTCGCGGAGCAGATACGCGCGCGAGTCGCCGATGTGGGCCAGGGCGAACTTGCCCTCGGCGCGCAGCAGCGCGGTGACCGTGGTGCCCAGGCCCGCGAGCTGCGGCTCGTCGCGAGCGCGCCGCAGGATCGACTGGTTGGCGTCGAGGATCGCGTCCTCGAGCGCTGCGACGATCTCGGTCGCGGGGGTGTCGGAGTCGAGCTGCGAGAGACGGCCGATCACGATCGACGACGCGACGTCGCCACCGGCGTGGCCGCCCATGCCGTCGGCGACGGCCACGAGGTGGCTGCCCGCATAGCCCGAGTCCTGGTTGTTGGACCGGACCAGGCCCACGTCGGACCGGGCCGCGTAGCGCAGGGCGAAGCTCATCGGGGTCCTCGTCTCAGCTCGACCTCGGTGCGGCCGATGCGCACGCGGGCGCCCGACTTGAACGGCACCGTGCCCTCGATCTTCTTGCCCGACAGCGTGGTCCCGTTGGTCGAGCCGAGGTCCTCGACCCACCACTGGCCGTCCCGCTGGAACACGCGGGCATGGCGGTTGGAGGCGTAGTCGTCATCGAGCACGAGGGTGCACTCGGGGGCGCGGCCGATCAGCACGGGCGTCGACCCCAGGGTGAGGGTGGTCCCGCGCAGCGGCCCGGCCGTCACCACGAGCGCGGTCGCCGTGACCGCGGGATCGGTGCGCAGGGCGGCCGCCGCGGCCGGATCGGCCGCGGGCCGCTGCTCGCGGCGCGGATCCGGCTTCGAGGCCCGCGTGACCACGGTCGTGCCGAAGAGATCGTTGCGCAGCACGAGCAGCACGGCGATCACGAAGACCCACAGGGCGACGACGAAGCCGATCCGCAGGACGACGATGGTCAGTTCGCTCACGGACGCCTCACCAGCCCGCCGTCGCCGAGCGGTCGGGAAGGATCACCGTCATGCGCGTGCGGCCCACCGTGACGAGGGAGCGGTCACCCAGGCGCACGGGCGTCGAGATCCGCTCCCCGTCCACGAAGGTGCCGTTGGTCGAGCCGAGGTCGGTCGCGACCACGCCGCCGTCGCCCTGGCTCGACAGCTCGACGTGGTGGCGCGAGACCCCCGTGTCGTCGAGGATGATGTCGGCATCGCCGCCGCGGCCGATCACCGTGACGCGGCCCGTGAGCAGGTACTGCTGGCCGTCGATCTCGAGGATCGGGTCGGTCCCTCCGGCGCGTGCGCTGCCCGTCGCGGGGGCCACGGCGCCGCGCTCCGTGCGCGACTCGGTCTCGAAGCGCCCCTGACGCACCTCGTCGTCGGTCTGGAGCGACACGGAGACCGCGCCGACGAACATGTAGGACTGCTTCTCGGCGTGCTCGACGATCACGCGCTCGAGCTCCTCGAGGAGCGTGTCCTCCCACGAGGCGAAGCGCTCGTGGTCGGCGCTGCTGAGATAGACGGCGTAGACGTTCGGCGCGAGGGTCCGGGTGCGGTCGAGGACCTGGATCTGGTCGTCGCACTCGCGCTTGAGGCCCTGGGCCAGGTCGAGCGGCTTGATCTGGCCGCGGCCCGGCGAGAAGACGCTCGTCACCCCGCGGTCGAGGCCGCGTTCGATGCGCTCCAAGATCCCCACGTGTGGTCCTCCGGTCCTCTGCTGGTCGGGGTCGGCGGCGCTCCCGGCCCGTTCGACGGGGCACGCACCTGCCCGATCGTACCGTGCACGTCCTGCCGGCCCTCGGGCGCCGGACGCAGATCCTGTGCAGCATTCGTGCAGACCAGACTCGGCCGGCCGCCGTCGCCCCTGTGCGATCCTGGGCCGGTGGACGCCTCGCCGCTGCCTTCCCTCGACTCCTTCGCCTTCCCGTGCACGGTGGGCCTGACCGGCGCGGAGGGGACCCTGCTCGTCCAGGGCGCCCCCGACGTGCCGCGCCCGCTCGCGAGCGTCTCCAAACCGATCGCCGCCCTCGGCGTGCTCGTCGCCGTCTTCCGCGGCCTGGTCGACCTCGACGAGCCGGCCGGCCCCGAGGGCTCCACGGTGCGCCACCTGCTCGCCCACGCCGCCGGCTACTCCTTCGACGGAGATCGCGACACCCTGCTCGCCGCGCCCGGCACGCGTCGCATCTACTCCAACACCGGATTCGAGGTGCTCGGCGACCATCTCGCCGAGGCGACCGGCTACTCGATGGCCGAATGGCTCGAGGAGCGCGTGGTCGGGCCGCTCGGCCTCGGCGACATCGACGTCGACGGCTCGCCCGCCGCCGGGTACCGGGCCACGGTCGCCGACCTGCTGGCCCTGGGCAGGGAGCTGCTGTGCCCCACCCTCATCCCCCGGGAGCTGTGGGAGGAGGCCACCGCTGTGCAGTTCCCGGGGCTGTCGGGCGTGCTGCCCGGTTACGGCCGTCAGCGCCCCAACGACTGGGGGCTCGGCGTCGAGATCCGCGACGGCAAGTCGCCGCACTGGACCGGGACCCGCAGCGCGCCCACGACCTTCGGCCACTTCGGGCAGTCCGGCTCGTTCCTGTGGGTCGACCCGGATCACGGTCTCGCGGCGGCCTTCCTCGGCGACGAGCCGTTCTCCCCGGCCCACGTCGAGGTCTGGCCCGCCCTGACCGACGAGCTGCTCGCGCGCGCCGGGGCCTGAGCCATGGCGGAGGGGGCCTGGCGGGGGCGCGAGGCCGAGGCCCGGCGCGCTCGCGTCTCGCCGCTCGACCTGCTCGACGAGCTTCCCTTCGAGGGCGCCGCGATCGTCGTCGGACCCGAGGGCGTCCGGGAGCGGCGCGGGGACGTGCGGCGCGAGCGGACCTGGCGCAGCGTGACCAAGCCGGTGACCGGCTACGCCGTCGCCGTCGCGCTCGACCGCGGTCTGATCGACCTCGAGGCGCCGTGCGGCCCTGCGGGCTCGACCCTGCGCCACGTGCTCGCCCACGCCTCGGGTCTGTTCTACGAGTCCGATCGCACCCTCATGCCGCCGGGGCGCCGCCGGCACTACTCCAACCGCGGCATCGACGTGGGCGCGGAGCACGTGGCCGCCGCCGTCGGGCGCGCCGTCGAGGACTGGGTGGCGGAGCAGGTGCTCGACCCGCTCGGGATGGACGGCGTGCGCTGGACCGGTTCCCCGTCGGTCGGCGCCTTCGGGACGCTCGAGGACCTCGCCCTGCTGTGCGGCGAGCTGCTGCGCCCCACCCTGGTGGGCCCCGAGGCCTTCGCCTCCGTCACGACGCCCCAGCTCCCCGAGCTGGTCGGGATCATGCCAGGCTTCGGCCTCCAGAGTCCCAACCCCTTCGGGCTCGGCTTCGAGGTGCGGGGGCACAAGAACCCCCATTGGACGGGCCATGACAACGACCCCGCCACCTTCGGCCACATCGGGATGGCGGGCACCGCGTTCTGGGTCGACCCCGTGGCCGACGTGGCTCTCGCGGTGGGGACGGCCCACGAGTTCTGCGACGCGCATCGCGAGGTGCTGCCGCGCCTCGCGGACGCCGTGCTCGCCGCCCACCGTCGACGGGACGGCCGCGAGGCCCGGGCCCCAATGTGATCTGCTCGGGCCCGCCTGCTCGACCGTCACAGCGTCGTGCTTGAATAGGGGAGCCTCACCAAACCTCCTGGAAGGACTTCCCTGGTGCTCTCCCGCCGCCGCTTCGCCGTCGCCCTCGCCACCCTCTCGGCAGGAGCCGTCCTGCCGCTCGCCGCGTGCGGCTCCAGCACGACGGACGCTGCGTCGTCCGGCTCGGCCGCCTCGGACGGCGGCTCGGAGCAGTCCTTCCCGCTCCAGATCACGCATGCCTTGGGCACCACCACGATCGAGAAGGAGCCCGAGCGGATCGCGACCGTCAACTGGGAGAACCAGGAGGTGCCGCTCGCGCTCGGCGTCGTCCCGGTCGGGATGGCCAAGGCCAACTTCGGCGTCGAGGCCGGCCACGACAACCTGCCGTGGGTCGAGGACAAGCTGGCCGAGCTGGGCGGCACCGCGCCGGTCCTGTTCGACGAGACCGACGGCATCGACTTCGAGGCCGTCGCCGACACCCAGCCCGACGTGATCCTCGCGGCCTACTCGGGCCTGACCCAGGAGGACTACGACACCCTCAGCAAGATCGCGCCCACGGTCGCCTACCCGGAGGTGGCCTGGGGCACGCCCTGGCAGGACACGATCCGCATCGAGTCCGAGGCGATGGGCATGAAGGCCGAGGGTGACACGCTGCTGGCCGACCTCGAGGGCCAGGTCGAGCAGGCCGCGCAGGCCCACCCCGAACTCGCCGAGGTGCACGCGATGTTCCTCACCCACGTCGACACCTCCGACATGTCGACGGTCAGCTTCTACACGACGCACGACACCCGCACGATGTTCTTCACCGACCTCGGCATGCAGACCCCCAAGAGCATCGAGGCCGCCTCCGCCGACACCGACCAGTTCGTCGGCACCATCTCCGCCGAGCGCGCCGACCAGTTCGACGACGTCGACGTCATCGTCACCTACGGCGGTGACGAGGTGCGGAGTGCGCTCGAGAACGACCCCGTCCTGCAGCAGATCCCCGCTGTCAAGAACGACGCGATCGTGGCGCTGCCCAATGACGGCGCGATGGGCACCGCGGCCAACCCGACGCCGCTCGCGATCCCCTTCGTGCTCGGCGACTACACCGACCTGCTCGCCGAAGCGGCCAAGAAGAGCAAGTGACCTCGGCCCCCGGGGCGACACGGTCACCGACCGCCTCGGCCTCGCCGGGCGCGGCCGTCGTGCGGCGCCCACGGCGCGTCCGCTGGAGCGTCCTCGCAACGCTCGCGCTCGCCGTGCTCGCCGTCGCCGTGCTCTCGCTCATGGTCGGCTCGCGCACCGTCGGCCTGCACGACGCGCTCGCCGCACTCACCGGCCCGCCCGTGGGCATCGACCAGGGCGCGGTCGCCAAGCGCATCCCGCGCACCCTGCTCGCGCTCGGCGCGGGCGCCGCCCTCGCGCTCTCGGGCGCCGTCATGCAGGGCGTGACCCGCAACCCACTCGCCGATCCCGGCATCCTCGGCGTCAACATGGGCGCCTCCCTCGCGGTCGCCATCGGGATGGTGGTCTTCGCGCTCGAGTCGTACTTTGCGCTCATCTGGGCCGCCCTGTTGGGCGCCGCGATCACCGCCGTCCTCGTCTACACGATGGGCTCCCTCGGGCGCGGCGGGGCCACCCCGCTCAAGCTCGCCCTCGCCGGGGCCGCCACGACCGCCGCCCTCAGCTCGCTCACGACCGCGGTCGTGCTGCCGCGCGGCAACCTCGCCGAGGGCTTCCGCTCCTGGCAGATCGGCGGCGTCGGCGGCGCCACCTGGGACGCGCTCGCCCAGGGGGCGCCCTACCTGCTCGCCGGGCTCGTCCTGTGCCTGCTCTCGGCCGGCGGCCTCAACGCCCTCGCCCTCGGGGACGAGATGGCGGCGGGCCTCGGCACCCGGGTCGGGCTCGCCCGTGCCGTCTCCGCCCTCGGGGCGGTGCTGCTCGCGGCCGTCTGCACCGCCGTGTGCGGCCCGATCGGCTTCGTGGGGCTCGTCGTCCCCCACGTCTGCCGTCTGCTGGGCGGCTCCGACCACCGCTGGCTGCTGCCCTTCTCCGCGCTCGGGGGTGCCGTCCTGCTCACCGTCGCGGACGTCGTCGGGCGCGTCCTCACCCCGCCCACCGAGGTCCAGGCCGGGATCATCACCGCCGTCGTGGGTGCCCCCTTCTTCATCTCGATCGTGCGCCGGCAGAAGGTGCGCGAGCTGTGAGCGCGACCGTCGAGATCCCCGAGACCGCCCCTGCGAGCGGCGCACCGGCGCCCCGGCCCTCGACCGTGGCCCGTCTGCGTCGCGCCCGACGGGCCCACGCCGTGCGCCGCGCCATGGTCCTGCTCGTGCTCGCCGCGGTCGTCGTCGTGCTCGCGGCGGCCTCCCTCGTGTACGGCCACACCACCTACTCGCTCGGCGAGGTGGGGCGCGTGATCGTGGGCCGCACGGTGCCCGGCGCGTCGTTCACGGTGGGGGAGCTGCGCCTGCCCCGCACGGTGCTCGGCATCGTGGCCGGACTCGCCTTCGGGCTCGCCGGATCGACCTTCCAGACCATGCTGCGCAACCCGCTCGCGAGCCCCGACGTGATCGGCATCAGCACCGGCGCCGGCACGGGCGCCGCGTTCGCGATCATCGTGCTCGGGCTCGGCTCCGTCGGCACCTCGGTGGTCGCGATCGGGTGCGCGCTCGCCGTGGCGGCCACCGTGTACGCGCTGTCGTACCGCTCGGGCGTCTCGGGGACCCGCCTCATCCTCATCGGCATCGGCGTGGCCGCGATGCTCGAGTCCGTGACCACCTACCTGCTCTCCCGCGCCTCGCAGTGGGACCTGCAGGAGGCGATGCGCTGGCTCACGGGCTCCCTCAACGGGGCGGCATGGCTCACGACGGTGCCGGCGCTGCTCGCGCTCGTCGTGCTCGGGCCGCTGCTGCTGGGCGCCGGGCGCCACCTCGAGGCCCTGCAGCTCGGCGAGGACGCCGCCGCGGCGCTCGGCGTCCGGGTCGAGGCCACCCGGATCGTGATGATCGTGTCCGCCGTCGCCCTCATCGCCTTCGCGACGGCCGCCTCCGGCCCCATCGCCTTCGTCGCCTTCCTCGCCGGCCCCATCGCTGCTCGCCTGACCGGCGGCGGCCGCCCCGTGCTGGTGCCCGCGGCCCTCGTCGGCGCCGTCCTCGTGCTCGCCGCGGACTTCGCGGGACAGTGGCTGGTCGGCACCCGGTACCCGGTCGGCGTCATCACGGGCGTGCTCGGCGCCCCGTACCTGATCTACCTCATCATCCGCACCAACCGCAGCGGCGGCTCGCTGTGAGGGAAGGAGGGTCGTGACCCAGGACCACGCCCTGAGGCTCGGCGCGCTCGAGGCCGGCTACCGCGACCGCACGGTCATCCGCGGGCTCGACCTCGAGCCGATCCCCGGCGCCATCACCGCGATCGTCGGCGCCAACGCGTGCGGCAAGTCGACCCTGCTGCGCACCATGTCGCGCCTGCTGCGCCCCTCGGGCGGGCAGGTGCTGTTGGACGGCCGTGACCTGCACCGCTACGGGGCGCGCGAGCTCGCCCGCACCCTCGGCCTGCTGCCCCAGACACCGCTCGCACCCGACGGCATCTCGGTGGTCGACCTCGTCGCGCGCGGCCGACACCCCCATCACGGCCTCGTGCAGCGCTGGACCGCCGAGGACGATGCCGCGGTCGCCGAGGCGCTCGAGGCCACGGCCGTCGTGGACCTCGCCGAGCGCAGCGTCGACGAGCTGTCCGGGGGGCAGCGCCAGCGGGTGTGGATTGCGATGGCCCTCGCCCAGCGCACCGACGTGCTGCTGCTCGACGAGCCGACCACGTTCCTCGACGTCAACCACCAGGTCGAGGTGCTCGACCTGCTCGTCGACCTCAACCGCTCGCGCGGCACGACCATCGTCATGGTGCTCCACGACCTCAACCTCGCCGCGCGCTACGCGGACAGCCTGGTCGCGCTGCGCGACGGCCGGGTGCACGCCCACGGCGCCCCCGGTGACGTCCTCACCGAGGAGACGATCGCGGCCGTCTTCGGGATCCCCTCCCGCGTCATCACCGACCCGGTCTCGGGGC
>DAMDHZ010000003.1:58427-61203 GCA_032101665.1 Brachybacterium sp.
TCTCGGTGCGCCCGCTCATGCTGCCCATCGGCCGCCATGGCGTGCACGACGGCGGACCGCGGGCGGGCCGCGCCCTGGATCGACGTGACGCCGGGGCGACGAGGGGCTGAACGGACGGTCGGATCACCGTCGCCGCGGAGCGCACGTGCAGGTCGCCCCGCTACCGTGGGGGCATCACCCGAGCATCTGGAGGAGTTCTCGATGAAGATCGTCGTCGCCGGCGGAGACGGATTCTGCGGCTGGCCCACCGCCCTCTACCTGTCCGATCGCGGTCATGACGTGACCGTCGTCGACAACCTCGTGCGCCGCGACATCGACACCGAGCTCGGCTCGAACTCGATGACGCCGATCCTGCCGCTCCCCGAGCGCGTCGCGGCCTGGAAGGCGGTGTCGGGCCGGGACATCGCCGTCCGCATCGGCGACCTGACCGACTACGACGTGGTCTCCGAGATCTTCCGTGACCTCGAGCCCGAGGCGTTCGTCCACTTCGCCGAGCACCGCAGCGCGCCCTACTCGATGATCGACCGCGAGCACGCGATCGAGAACCACCGCAACAACGTGACCGGCACCCTCAACGTGCTCTGGGCGATCAAGGACTTTGCGCCGGACTGCCACCTCGTCAAGCTCGGCACGATGGGGGAGTACGGCCAGCCCAACATCGACATCGAGGAGGGGTGGATCGAGATCGAGCACAAGGGCCGGACGGACCGCCTGCCGTTCCCCAAGCAGCCCGGCTCCTTCTACCACCTGACCAAGGTGCACGACAGCGACAACATCATGTTCGCGTGCCGCATCTGGGGCATCCGTGCGACCGACCTCAACCAGGGCGTCGTGTATGGGCTCGAGACCGAGCAGACCCGTCGCGACCCACGGCTCGTGAACCGCTTCGACTACGACGCCGTGTTCGGGACCGCCCTCAACCGCTTCCTCATCCAGGCGGCCATCGGCCACGATCTGACCGTCTACGGCGGCGGCTCCCAGACCCGCGGCTACCTCAACCTCGCCGACACCGTGCGCTGCATCGAGATCGCGTGCGAGAACCCCGCCGAGCGTGGCGAGTTTCGCGTGTTCAACCAGTTCACCGAGTCCTTCTCCGTGGGCGAGCTGGCCGAGAAGGTGCAGCGGGTCGCCCGCGACCAGGGCATCGAGGTCGCCATCTCGCACCTGGACAACCCGCGCGTGGAGAAGTACGACCACTACTACCGCGCGGCCAACACCAATCTGCTCGACCTCGGGCTCGAGCCGCACCTCCTGACCGACGAGGTGCTCACCGAGATCCTCACGGTCAGCCGCGAGAACACCGACCGGGTGCGGCGCGAGCTGGTGCTGCCGACGGTCACCTGGGCGTGAAGATCGCGCTCGTCACCGAGACCTACCTGCCCAGCGTCGACGGGGTCGTCACCCGGCTGTCGCATGCCGTGGAGCGCTTCACCGCGCTCGGCCACGAGGTCATGGTGATCGCCCCCGACCTGGGCGTCTACGAGCACGCGGATGCGCGCGTGGTCGGCATCCGGCCCGTCACGCTGCCGTTCTACAAGCACCGCCGGTTCACCCTGCCCAGTCCCACCGTCGACGGCATCATCCGCGGGTTCCACCCCGACGTGGTCCATGCGGCCCAGCCGATCCTGCTCGCCTCCTCGGGGGCCTTCGCGGCGCACCGCCAGGACATCCCCCTCGTCGCGAGCTACCACACGCACATCCCGCGCTACCTCGACCTGTACCGCGCGTGGAAGTGGTCCAAGCCGCTCATCTGGTGGCAGATCGACCGCAACCACGCGCTCGCCGACGTGAACCTCGCGACGTCCGAGACCCTCCGCGCAGAGCTCGCCGCGCGCGGCATGCCGAACCTGCACGTCCTGCGGCGCGGCGTCGACACGGTCGCCCACCACCCCCGCTTCGCGTCGCGCACCATGCGTGATCACCTGAGCGGCGGGAACCCGGACGCCAAGCTGCTGGTGTTCGTCGGGCGCCTCGCAGCGGAGAAGGAGATCCAGTCCCTGCGTCCGATGCTGGACCGGCGCGACGACGTCGCCCTCGCGATCGTCGGCGACGGCCCGTTCCGCGCCGAGCTCGAGCGGACCTTCGCCGGGACGCGCACGGTGTTCCCGGGCTTCCTCTCGGGCCGGGAGCTCGCCGAGGCGTTCGCGAGCGCCGACGCGTTCGTCTTCCCCTCGGTGACCGAGACCCTCGGGCTCGTGATCCTCGAGGGCATGGCCTCGGGCCTGCCGGTCGTCGCCGCCCGCTCCGGGCCCACGCTCGAGCAGGTCACCGACGGGGTCGACGGGCTGCTCTACGACGCGGGCGACGAGGCCTCGCTCGACCGGGCCATCGACCGGCTCGGCGACGCCGGGCTCGTGGCGGGGATCCGCACGGCCGCACGCACCGAGGCCGAGGCCTTCTCGTGGGACGCCGCGAGCGACGACCTGCTGCGCTACTACGAGATGGCGATCGCCCGGCACGGGGGCCCCTGACCGGGACGTGCCGTACCGTTCTGACATGGCTTCCTGCTCCGCCGGGATCGACCCCTCGGTGCTCGTCGAGGAGATCATCTCCCTGCTCGCGCAGCGCGCGCCGAGGTCGTCGATCTGTCCGTCCGATGTCGCGCGCAGCGTCGGCGATGAGTCGTGGCGTGACCTCATGGACGATGTCCGGGCTGCCGCGGGCATCCTCGCCGACGACGGCACGATCGTGGTGACGCAAGGGCACGAGATCGTCGACATCGCCGCCGTCCGCGGCCCGGTCCGCCTGCGCCGGGGACCGGCCTGGTCGGCCTTCC
>DAMDHZ010000003.1:61213-68487 GCA_032101665.1 Brachybacterium sp.
CACGTGAGCGGGCACCGTGAGGTCGATCGGACCGCCGACGGCCGCTACCTCGTGGTCGACGGCCGTCGGTGGCGCGCCGCCGATCCCGAGCTGCCCGACGACCTGCGCTCCTCCCTGCAGTCCGCGCTGGGACGGGCGCGGTCGGCCGTGCGCACCGCCGACGATGCCGAACGGTCCGGCGCACGTCGGCGCGTCCAGCTCGCCAAGGAGGGACTGGGGGAGCGGGGAGCTCCGTGGTGGGAGCTGCCGCGCGCCGAGCGGGTGAGCCGGGCCCGAGAACGGCTCGCGGCGATCGCCGAGCTCGAGGGGTTCGCCGGACGGTGACGTCCCACGTCCGAGCGCGAGCGATGCGGGCCCTGGGCATCCGTCGACCCTGGCGGTACCGTCTGGTCATGAGACCCCTGCGATATTCGATCAACGTGACGCTCGACGGCTGCGTGGACCATCGCGAGGGGATCGCCGACGAGGAGCTGCACCACCGCGCGGCCGAGAACCTCGAGCGGGCGGATGCCCTGCTGCTGGGCCGGGTCACCTACGAGATGATGGAGAGCGCGTGGCGTCTGCCGCTCTCGGAGGAGATGCCCGCCTGGACGCTCCCGTTCGCCCGCACGATCGACGCGATGAGCAAGCATGTCGTCTCGAGCACCCTCGATCACGTCGACTGGAACGCCGAGCTCGTGCACGGGGACCTGGCCGAGGCCGTGCAGCAGCTGAAGGACGCACCGGGCCGCGGCATCGCACTCGGCGGGGTGCAGCTGCCGCTCGCGGTGGCCGAGCTGGGATTGATCGACGAGTACGAGTTCGTCGTGCACCCGCGCGTCGTGGGCCACGGCCCGGTCCTGCTCGCGGGGCTCTCGAGACCGCTCGACCTCACGCTCGTCGATCGCATCGAGTACGGCTCGGGTGCCGTGGCGCTGCGGTACGTGCCGCGGAGCTAGGCCTCGGTCGCCCGGTGACCGGAACGCTGCTCTGCGTCGCGCGGGCATGGGGTGACAAGCGTTCGGGGTGTTCGCACCGCCGTTCGCCCTGCTTTCCTGGTTTCCTTTCCTGTGTCGTGGTGCTGACCGTGCTCAGGTGCGGGCAGCGGAAGCGAGGATGCTGTGACGTGAAAGGGCGGGGGCGAGCAGGGGCCGGTGATAGGTGGAAAGGCGCAGGGATCTGGAATAGCTCAGCCCGCTGGGTCCATGTCGCCCGGACAGTCGGTACACGAGAGGTGTGACAGTCGGCGCTGACGAAGTGCATAACTGTGCGCGCAGTGGATGAGGAGGGGATAGAAATGCCATGTGGAGGATTTTTCTGGGGATAAGTGGGGCATGGCAGGGGATGACTGTCCACATTCGAGAGGATTTCGGCGAGGGCATTCTCTGCGCTGCCGTGAGCGGCTATTCTTGAGGCGTGGAAGGTCATTCTGACGGGATGGCCCGGGTATAGGCGGGGTGAGCGACATGGACGAGCATCGGGGGTCCGGCACAGACGATCCAGGACTCGTGAGGCCGACGGCCGGCGGGGCACGCCTGTCGGCCGCGTCGCCGCCGTCCACCTCATCCGCCCGGGCGCCCCGTTCCACGCGTCCGCGAGGTGCTGAGCGACCGTTGCGCGGACGCCGCCCGCCCCTGCGGCCGCGTCACCCCGTCACCCGGGAATCGCTGCCGGAGGAGGCCTGGGCAGAGGCAGATGTCGTCCTGTCGGAGCGCTTGATCGCGCTGTGGGATCACGCGGCGCAGGTATCGCGAGCGCACGCTACGCGTCTGCGGCTGCTCGCCCCGCTGTGGGCGGATCGGGACGGCCCCTCCGCCGATGAGGTGGCCGGGGAGATCGAGGACATCCAGGCGGCGATCGCGCTGCGCACCACCCGAGGGCGGGCCTATCGGCAGATCCGCGACGCTCATCTCGCCCTCGCTCACTTCCCGATGCTGTTCGCCCTGCTCGAGGCCGGATCGATGCCCGCGGAGTGGTTCGACCGGGTGCTCCGGCGCACGGCGGACCTGCGCGATGACGACCGTCATGAGATCGACGCGGCCATCGCCGAGTGGGACCTGGGAGTCACCCCGGAGAGTTTCCACCGCGGGCTCGACCAGCTCGTCGCGCTGTGCGTCGCGCGTGCCGGCGTCGCCCCGGAGGCCGAGCCCGAGCGTCGACGCCGCGTCGAGATCCTGCCTCCCGGCACCGACGGCACGGGCTGTCTGCAGATCATCGGCCCGATCCACGAGATCGTCTCCTACGGCCGGCGCCTCGACCAGTCCGCGCGCGCCGTCCAGGCGGCCCAGCGCCGCGCGATCGAGGACGGCACCGCGATCCCGTACGACGACGGGACGATCGGAGGGCCCCGCGGATCACGCAGGGCCTTCACCCTCGCCCGCCTCCGCTATGAGCTCGCCCTCCACTCGCCACTCGACACCGCGGGCGTCGTCGTTCCCGCGGATCGGTTCCGCATCGGCCTCACGGTCCCGGCCATGACCCTGGCCGGCGTGTCCGAGGCGCCGGGCATGCTCGACGGCACCATCCCCGTTCCCGCGGCTCTCGCGCGCGAGATCGCCGGGGGCCAGTCCGTCTGGCACCGCATCCTCACGGATCCGCTCTCGGGCACTTTCCTGCCTCTTCCCCAGGACCGCTACACGCCCACCCCCGCGATGCTCGAGCACCTGCGGCTGCGCAGCCCCCTGTGCGCGGTCCCGAGCTGCACGCGTCCGGCAGCGTGGGCCTCCGAGGCCGACCACATCGAGGAGTTCGATCACCGGCACCACGGTGATGGGGGAGCCACCGCGGTCGAGAACCTCCATCTGCTGTGCTGGCAGCATCATCTGGACAAGACCTTGCGCCGCATCGACCCCGAGCGCCTCGAGGACCCGGTGCGCAGGGTCGCGAGCCGCGACCCTGCCGACGGACCATCCTCGACGGGATCGACGGTGGGGGCGGACGTGGCCGGCATGTCCGGCGGCCATGACGGGGCGACGGCGGAGCGTGGTGATCCCCTCGAGACCCCGAGTGCTCGACCGTCCGGCACTCCTCCCGGGGGAGAACCACCCGGGGCCGGAGCGCCGGCGGGGACCTCCCCGGGCAGCGGGATCCCGCCGGGGGTGACTCGATGGACCATCGGGGAGACCGTGGTCGACGTGGTCGACGAGCGGGATCTCATGACGCCCCTCATCGTGCGCGTCCTCCATGGCGCCTGGTCGGCCTATTGCATCGCCCGGGGTCAGGGAAGGGCGGCGGGAGCAGCGGCGGCACATGATGGCCGCTCCGGTCCTGGGGAGGGAGCGGGGAGCGAAGCCGAGAACGGTGCGGGACACGACGACAGCTCGGGGATGGAGAACGATTCGAGGGTTGGCGGCGGCGCTTGCGCGGGGGACGATAGCGGTGCTCGCACGGGGGACGGAAGCGGCGACAACGATCCGGGCCACAGCTCATCGGGCAACGACGACGGAGCGGGAGAGCCCCCTTTCTGAGGACGGGGCCATCAACTCCGAGAAGCTTCGTCCTCGGCGGTGACTCAGCGATGGCGGCGCCGGAACAGTCCGCGACGGGGCGGGGGTGCGTCGGTCGACTTCTGGTCCTCGACGGCCTCCTCGACCTCGACCCATTCGTCGGTCCAGCCGATGTCCTCGGCGTCCCGCGGCCGGTACTCGGCGCGCTCGGGGAGCTGATCGGCGACGTCGGCGAGCTCGATCTCCTGAGGCGCGTCGACGTTCTCGGCACGATGGGGCACCGGGCAGGACCAGAAGTACGGGCAGCCCGGGCATCCGGCGAGCTCGTCGTCCGGCGCCGCCTCACGCTGCATCTGCACGCTGTCCTGCTGTTCGAGGATGCGCAGGCGCGCCAGGGAAGGGTTGATCTCCATCGTGAGGGAAGGCTACTCGCGCTGCGCGCACCCGTCGCGCCCAGGGCGGTCGGCCTCACGCGGCGGTTCAGCGTCGACGTACCATCCGGGCCGGCCACCACACCCGGTCCCCGAGCGCATAGGTCAGGGCGGGCACCAGCAGGGTGCGCACGACCAGGGCGTCCAGCATCACGCCGAGGGACACGATGATCGCCAGCTGCAGCAGGAACTGGATGGGGATCACCGCGAGGGCCGCGAAGGTCGCGGCGAGCACCACCCCGGCCGACGTGATGACGCCGCCGGTCACGGTCAGCCCGCGCAGCACACCGGCACGGGTGCCGTGGCGCAACGACTCCTCGCGCACCCGGGTCATGAGGAAGATGTTGTAGTCGATGCCGAGGGCCACGAGGAACACGAAGCCGTAGAGAGGGACCGAGGGGTCGGAGTTCGGCTGGCCGATCAGCGCGAAGATCCACGCGCTGACCCCGAGGGCGGTGCCGAAGCTCAGCACTGTCGTCGCGAGCAGCATGAGAGGCGCGAGGATCGAGCGCAGCAGCAGCGCCAGCATGAGCGTGATCGCGGCGAGGACGATGGGGATGATGAGCGTGCGGTCGGCGACCGAGGTGTCGTTGGTGTCGAGGTCCACGGCGGTGGACCCGCCGACCACGGCGTCGAGCGGTCCCACCGCCGCCCGCAGCTCCCGGACCGTCTGTTCCGCTTCGAGGGAGTCCGCGGGGGCCGAGAGCGTCACCGAGTAGAGCAGCTGAGAGTTGATGACCGTGGGCTCGACGCCCGCGAGCGGACCCTGGACCCTGGTCGCGTCCGCCTCGCCGCTCGCGTCGACCGGAAGGGAGCCGGAGGCGGAGTCCTGGGCGATCAGAGCCAGGCCTCCGTCGGTGTCGACCCCGTCCACACTGGAGATCGCGGTGGCGACCTCGGCCCGCGCCGAGGCCGGGGCCAGCACGTAGGTGGGGGAGCCGGTGCCCCCGGGGAAGTGGCGGTCGAGCACAGCCTGACCGTCACGGGCCTCGCTCGCGCCGAGCACGAACTGGCTCTGCGGCACACCGTCCGCCTGCAGCTGGGTGAGGCCCGCGCAGCCGACGGCGAGCAGCAGGACCACCGCGGCGGCGAGACGGCGCGGCGCGCGCGAGACGACCGTGCCCACCCGATCCCACAGGCCAAGCCTGCCGGCATCACCCGCTGCGGCGTCCTCGCCCTCGAGGGGAGCCGTCCGGGTCCGGGGAATGCGCGGCCAGAACGCCGCGCGGCCGACAAGCACCAGGAGGGCCGGCAGGAACGTGAGCGACGTGAGGACCGCACACACGATGCCCACCGAGGCGACGGGGCCGAGAGCGGCGTTGGAGGTGAGGTCGGACAGCAGCAGGCACAGGAGACCGACGATCACCGTTCCCCCCGAGGCCGCGACCGGCTCGATCACGCCGCGCAGAGCCGCCCAGGTCGCACGGGCCGGAGAGCGGTGAGCGTGCAGCGCCTCGCGGTAGCGGGCGATGTAGAGCAGCGAGTAGTCGGTCGCGGCCCCGATCACGAGGATGAACAGGATCCCCTGGACCTGACCGTTGATGGTCACGATCCCCGCCTGCGCGAGAGCGACGTTCACCCAGATCGCGCCGCACAGGGCCGTGAGCGAGCTGAGCAGCACGAGCACGGGCAGCAGCGGCGAGCGGTAGACGACCACCAGGATCACGAACACCACGGCGAGCGCGACGATCAGCAGGATCCCGTCGATCCCGGCGAAGGCCTCCTGGAGATCCGCGGTGAATCCCGCGGGGCCGGCCACCCACACCCGCACGCCCCCGGGCACGCCGTCGGCCGCCTCGGCACGCAGGGCGTCGACCTGCTCGCCTGCATCGAGTGACGACGGGATGGTGACGACGATCTGGGCCGCCTCGCCGTCCTCGGCAGGGATCGGCGGGGACACCTCGGCGCCGGGGACGACGTCGGGTGCCTCGACCGCGAAGGCCTCGAGCGCGGCCTGGTCGTCCTCGGTCAGGCCGCCCGCGCGCTCGGCCACGACGATGGCGGGGACCGCGTCCGATCCCAGGAACGCCGGCAGACGGTCCTGCACCTCGGTGGACTCGGCGCTCGCGGGGAGGAACGAGGAGCGTTCATTGGAGGCGAGATCGCTGATCGTGCCAAAGCTCATCCCGCCGAGCGCGAAGACGACGAGCCAGATGCCGATCAGGACGAGCGGGAGGACGAGGCGCAGCAGGATCGGCGGTCGGCCTCCCTCGGGCGCGTCGTGAGTCGTCGCGGCGGGGTGCATGAGCTCAGTATCCCTGCCGGCGATCATGCCGGGAACCGCCACGTCCCGGTCGGGCCCTCGATCGACGGCCCCGAACTGCCCCTTCACCCGCTCGTGTCGTGCCGCGGAGTTGCTGACCCCCGACCTGAAAGGAGTGAAGAGGCCCACGTGACGCGGCCTCTTCACTCCTGGATGCTTGATCGGTTGATCAGTCCTTGCCGATGCGAGGGAGGGGGTGCTGTTCCTCGAGCTTGAGGGCGATGCCGATCGCGAAGAAGGTCGGTGCCCACTCGCCCACGAACAAACCCCAGCGATCGGCCTGGGCTCGAGAGTCGCTCCTCTTCATCTTCGACATCCCCCATTTTGCGACCGTCAGACCGATGGAGGCGAAACCGGCGGCGTACATGTGGTCCGACTTCAGACCGAGGTCCTTCAGCATCGTGATCATCGTGTTCTCCTGGTGGTGGTTCCGGTGCGGATCGTCGGGGTGGGCAGTCACTGCTTGTGGAGGGCGTCCTTGACGGTGCCTGCCGCCTTCTCGAGCGGGTTGGGCTTGTCCGTGGTGCCGTACAGGCGCGGGTCGGGACGGGTCGGTGCCGGCATCGGGGCGGAGGTCGTCGGCCCGTCGTGATACGTGAAATCCCCGTGACCATCGGGTGCTGGCCCATTCGCCCAGCTGCCCTCTGCCGCGGCGGGGCCGTCGGAGAAGTTCTGGTATTGGTAGGAGACTTCGCGGTGCTCTTTCTTGAGCGGGAAGTTGCTCGGCACGGGCATCGTCTCCAGACCCTCCTCCTGCAGCTCGCGCACCGCGGCAGTCCACTGGTTCTGGTGCATGGTGTCGCGGGCCAGCAGGAAGGAGAGCAGGTCCCGCACACCCGAGTCATCAGTCATGTGGTAGAGCCGGGCGACCTGGAGCCGGCCCTGCATCTCGGCGTTGACGTTCGCGGTGAAGTCGGCCAGGAGGTTACCGCTGGCGGTCACGTAGCTCCCGCTCCAGGGATTGCCGTTGCTGTCGACCGGGCGAGCTCCCGCGCCGGAGACGATTGCTTGCTGGACATCGGTGCCGCCGACGATCGCGGCGATGGCGGGGTCGGATTGGACTGCGTCGTCGGACACCCCCGTCGGGGACTTCTCGAGCAGTTGGGCGATCATGGTCGCGAGCATCTCGACGTGGCCGAACTCTTCGGCACCGAT
>DAMDHZ010000004.1:0-40661 GCA_032101665.1 Brachybacterium sp.
CCATCCCGGTCATGTGATCGGCGGTGATGACCACCTCGGTGTCCTCTGCCAGCGGTGCCTCGCCCGGGTTCTCGAGCTCCTCGTGAACGACCCACTTGTGGTCAGTGACCGGCTCACCGCCATCGGTCGGCGTGAAGCTGACCGAGTAGGTCGTGGTGTCGAAGGCGCCCGAGATCGTCGCCGTCGCCCCCTCCATGCCCTCCATGTGGTCCGCCGTGAGCGTCACCTCCGTGCCGACCGGGAACTCGGGATCCTCCGCAGACGCCATACCTTCGGGCGCAGGGCCGCCATCCATCGGGTGCTCCATGCCGCCGTGGCTGCCTCCATCGGACGCCTCCGACGCTTCTGACTCGCCCGGCGTCTGACCCTCCTCAGACCCGCTGTCGGTGCAGCCGGCAAACACAATCGCACCGGTGACGACGACGGCCGCGAGACGGCCGAGAGAGCGACGAGAACGCATGATTTCTCCTAGTCAGAGGACACTTTGCACCAGCCTATGACCCCTAGATCAAGGTCTCCTCAAGGTCAGATCTTGACTTCTTGAGCACAACGTTGGCCAGTCATTCCGCATTGCCTCCAAACGAGTGGTCTATCCGCTTCCGTCCTTCGGGGGGCGATGGCTAGCGTCGTCAGGACGGGCCGGCATCCGCCGGTCCGTCCGGAACGAGAAGGAGCAGGATCATGACCCATCACGTCGCATCAATGCTTCAGACCTACCCGAAGGACCTCGGCACCATCGACCAGCAGAAGCTCGCCGCATGCATCGAGGCCTGCTTCGAGTGCGCTCAGACCTGCACCGCCTGCGCGGACGCCTGCCTGGCCGAAGACATGGTGGCGGAGCTGACCCAATGCATTCGCCTGAACCAGGACTGCGCCGACGTCTGCGAGGTCACCGGCCGGGTCCTATCCCGCCAGACCGGGAAGAACGTCGCCCTCAACCGTGCCCTGCTCGAGGCGTGTCAGGCGGCGTGCCGGTCCTGCGCCGAGGAGTGCGAGAAGCACGCTGAAATGCACAAGCACTGCAAGGTCTGCGCGGACGCCTGTCGCCGCTGCGAGCAGGCCTGTGCAGAGCTGTTGGCCTCGATCAGCTGATACCGCTGCCTCTGCACGCAAAGGGAGCCCCGACCGTTGGTCGGGGCTCCCTTTGCGCGGGCGTTGCGACCTGCGGTCAGCGGAAGGTGACGAAGGTCGGCGAACCCCAGATGGTCCGCTCGGTGACGGCGCCCGGGGTGCGCACCGCGTCGATGACCGTGTCGCCACCGGCGTAGATCCCGAGGTGGCCGGGCCACACCACGAGGTCGCCGGGCTGGGCCTCGGACTTGGAGATCGTGGTGCCGGCCGCGACCTGCTGCGACGAGGTGCGGGGCAGGTCGATGCCGGCCTGTCCGTACGCGTAGGAGCTCAGGCCCGAGCAGTCGAAGCTGACGCCCGGCTTGGAGGTGCCCCACGAGTAGGAGGCCCCGATCTGGCTGCGCGCGGCGTCGACGATCGCCTGCTGCGAGCTGCTCGTGGAGGAAGCGGGGGCGGGAGCAGACGTCCCGCCGCCGGAGACCGGCGCGTCGCTGCCGTTCAGCGCGCCGCGCGTCTTAGGGCCCACCACGCCGTCGATCTTCAGATCGTGCGAGCGCTGGAAGTCCTTCACGGCCCCATGGGTGAGCTTGCCGAACTTTCCGTCGACGGACAGCGAATCACCATGATCGTTCAGAGCCGACTGCAGCTGCTCCACAGCAGAGCCCTGCGAACCCCACCGCAGCTTCTCCGCCGTGGAGACGGACGTCGCGTGTGCCGGGGCCGGCGCCGCAGGCGTAGCGACCTGTGCAGAAATGACAGGTGCGGCGGGCGACGCGGCGGGGGCGGCCTGCGCGGGACCCGCAAGCAGTGCGGAGCCGATGATGACCGTACCGAGGACAGCGGCACCGCCGGTGCCCCGCAGGGCGCGGCCAGCGGTCCCAACAGGCGTGACTGCTCGGCCGATCGCGCGGTGGGTGTTGATCTGGGCCATGTTTCTACTCCGTAAGTTTCCCTCCTCGAGTCGAGAAGGAGTCGATGACTTCGTCAGCGCCACAGCGACAGTGGAGCGAGCGACGAGGTGACGGCTCATGTCGTAGGCGGCGAGATCAACGTACGGGCCAGATCGGCCGGTCTACAGAGGCATGGGGCGTCCCGCTTGAAGATTTAACCGCGGCTTTACGCGCGTTCTGCAGATACCCCCGGCGGGTAGGGGTCGCCTTGACGTATTCGGGCCAAGAAGAGGGGACAGGGGATCGAAGGCAACCTCAAGACAGCCTGCTGACTGCCCCCACTCATCAGCGGACCGGCGCAGCAGACGTGCGCGGACGCCCAGCGGCGCGGCATAAGGCCACGCCCCGGCATGGGGCCACTTCAGACTGGCGCACTCACATCGCCGAGGAGATCAACAACGGCCCCGTCGGCGCCTCGGCTACCTCACACCCACAGAATCATTCGCCCGACTACTGGCCGACGATCCTCATGTTGCTTCCACGCCTTGACGCCACCCACGTACTGCGCGGTGCTAGTGTCTGCGTATGAGCGTAGATTCGCAGGCATGCACATTTGGGCAGGAAAGTCAGTACGTCGATCTCGCAGCAGAGGTGTTCACGTTGCTCTCGGACCCGACCCGGATCCGGATCATCCTGGCTCTGCGCGAGGGAGAGATGTCAGTCAATGACCTAGCTGAGCAGGTCGGGAAGGCTCCGACGGCCGTCTCGCAGCATCTCGCGAAGCTTCGGTGGGCCAAGGTGGTCCAGGCACGCCAGGACGGGACGCGCATGTTCTACAGCACGATCGATGAACATGCGCGCCAGCTCGTGATGCACGCCGTCTTCCAGGCCGAGCATGTTGTCGACGGCGTGCCTGCCCACCACGTCGCGCCCGATGGCACGGTCACGGCCGAGAACTCGAAGTGAGCGCTCCGACGACCGCCTCTACGCCCGAGGCCGGGACCATCGAGCGGGAGGCATCGCTCTGGCAGCGACTGGATCGTCACGACGTCGCGCGGACGACCTTCGTGGCGGTATGCACCCTTGCCGTCGCGCTGGGGGCGAGGTGGCCGTGGCCCGAGGTGCCGCTGCTGGCTGTGATCGGTCTGGTGGTGGGGTGCTGGCCGATCCTGCGCGAGGCGTGGGAGGACGTCCGGCACCGGCGGATGAGCATGGAATTGTCCATGCTGATCGCTATCGCGGCTGCCGCAGCCATCGGTGAGTGGGTCACGGCGCTGGTGATCACCACTTTCGTGCTGGCCGCGGAGATCCTCGAGGACCTCTCGATGGATCGTGGACGCGATGCCCTGACCGACTTGATGTCGTTCCTGCCCGAGACGGTGCAGGTGCGCGACGGCGGTTCGCTGCGATCTGTCGCGCTGGACCGCGCCGAATCCGGCGCGGTGGTCGTGGTCGCTCCCGGAGGGCGGATCCCTGTCGACGGGCGCATCGTGGCCGGGCGCTCCACCGTGGATCAGTCCCGGATCACCGGGGAATCCCTGCCGGTGGACGTGGAAGTGGGGGACGAGGTCTTCGCCGGGTCGATCAACCAGGTAGGGGCGATGGAGGTCCGGGCGCAGCGGATCGGCGCTGACTCGTCCTACGGACGGATCGTCGAGGCTGTGCGCGAGGCGCAGCAGACGGAACCGCCGGTGCAGCGCCTCGCGGACCGGCTCGCTGCCTACCTGGTGTACATCGCCCTCGGAGGCGCCCTCATCACCTACGTCGTCACCCGTGACCTGACCTCGACCATCTCGGTGATCGTCGTCGCCGGCGCCTGCGGGATCGCCGCCGGAACACCGCTCGCAGTGCTGGCGGCGATCGCCCGGGCAGCCCGCAGCGGCGCATTCATCAAAGGCGGGGCACACCTCGAGGCTCTGTCCACGGTCGACACGGTCGTGTTCGACAAGACCGGGACCCTGACCTCGGGAACCCCGGCTGTCGTGGACGTCTGGACCGACGCAAGTACCACCCGCGAGGCGCTGCTTTCCGCGGCCGCGACCGCCGAGTACTACTCCGAGCATCCCCTGGGACGCGCCATCCTCACGTACGTCACTGGCGCATCGATCGACGTCGGTCCGCCCGACTCCTTCGACTACGAGCCCGGGCAGGGCGTCACCGCGCAAGTCGCTGGCCGCGTTGTCACCGCAGGTACCGGCACGCTCGTCACCGATGCCCCGAGAGATCTAGAGGGCCAGGGCACCGCCACTGCGGTCCACATCGGAATCGATGGAGCCTACGCCGGGACCATTCTGCTGGCCGACACGGTCCGGACCTCCGCACGCGGTGCCATCGCCGAGCTGCGTCGGCGAGGCCTGCGCGTCATGATGATCACCGGCGATAACGAGCGCACAGCCGCCGCAGTGGCCCAGGAGCTCGGGATAGACGAGGTACGGGCGGGCCTCCTGCCGGAGCAGAAGCTCGCCGCGATCGACGCCGAACATGCGCAAGGCCGGCGTCTGGCCATGGTCGGCGACGGTGTCAACGACGCCCCGGCCCTGGCTGGGGCCGATGTCGGCATCGCGATGGGGAGCGGCACCGATATCGCGCAGGAGAGCGCCGACGTCGTCCTGATCAGCTCAAACATCGACGACCTCGCACGTACCTTGTTCATCGCGCGACGGGCGCGACGGATTGTGATGGTCAACTTCGTCGGCACCATCGCGATCGATCTCATCGGGATCGTCCTGGCCGCCTTCGGGCTGCTCGGACCCGTCGTCGCGGCCATCATCCATGTCAGCAGCGAAACGGCGTTCATCCTCAACTCCGCCCGCCTGATCCCCGGACGGAAGCAGAAAGCACCCTCCGATGCGTGAGGTGTTCGCCAGCCGCACGTACCGCCACTTGTTCATCGCGCAGGTCGTCGCCCTGCTGGGCACGGGTCTGCTGACCGTCGGTCTTGGGCTGTTCGCCTACGACCTTGCCGGCCCGCGAGGCGGCCAGGTGCTCGGTATCGCCCTGACGATCAAGATGCTCGCGTACGTCTTCGTCTCCCCGGTGATGGCGGCACTGACCTCGCACATGTCCCGTAAGAACGTGCTGATCGCGGCGGACGTGGTGCGTGCGGCAGTCGCCCTCGCGCTGCCATTCGTGACCGACGTCTGGCAGATCTATCTGCTCGTCTTCGTCCTGCAGGCTGCGTCGGCGACGTTCACCCCCGCGTTCCAGTCCGTCATCCCCGACGTGTTGCACAGCGAACGCTCCTACACTCGCGCCCTGTCGCTTTCGCGTCTGGCCTACAACCTCGAGGCGGTCGCGAGCCCGATGCTCGCCGCTGCATTGCTGACCGTCTTGGCCTATAACGACCTCTTCGTGGGCACGGTACTCGGCTTCCTCGCCTCCGCCGCACTGGTCCTCAGCACGCACGTGCCTGCTCGTTCCCGCCAGGAGAAGTCTTCATTCAGGGAGCGCCTCACCCGTGGGACCAGGATCTATACCGCGATACCTCAGCTGCGCAGCCTGCTGGGGATGTACTTCGCTGTGGCGTGCGGGACCGCCATGATCATCGTCAACACGCCTGTCCTGGTCGGCGCCCGACTCGGACTCACCGAACAGTACGTCCCACTACTCCTGGCAGTCAGCGGCCTGGGCGAGATGATCGTCGCTCTCGCCCTGCCTCGCCTCCTCGATCAGCGTCCCGACCGGGGCCCGATGCTGATCGGAACCATCGCGATCCCCTTGAGTCTCGTCACGGCTGGCGTGAGCCTTGCGGTTCTGGACGGCGGGGCGGCATGGGGTGCGGTCCTACTGCTCTGGCTGATCCTGGGCGCCTCGATCTCGCTGGTGCTGACCCCGTCTGGCCGCTTGATCCGCCGCCACGTGTCCGAGAGCGACCGTCCCGCGGTCTTCGCAGCCGACTTCTCCCTCTCCCACGCCTGTTACATCGTTACCTACCTCGCCGCGGGGATCATCGGAGCTAACGCCGGTATGGCAGCCGCAGCCGCGACTCTGGGGGGCCTCGCAGTGCTTGGAGTCCTCTTCGCAGTGACCTCCAGACCCTACGAGCACGCCCCGGCACCCCACGACCAGTCCAGCCCCAAATCGGGCTAACCAAGTGAACCCTGCCTGGTTCGACAGCTCCCGAGGGGAGGCTGTCCAATCCACGGCGTTGCTCGTGCTGGTCGAGCAGGTGGGCGACCTCGAGGATTCCCCGTTGCTCCTACCCCTCGCGTTCGTGGTCGGGCTGTGCAACCCGGTAATCGGCTCACTTGCCCGGGCCGCCTGGGTCAGGGGCGCCGGCGCCGACGATCTGGACGTGCCGATGTGTTCAGGCTCTCCGCGCTCACGCCATCACCTCGGCGGTGCGTTAGAGGATCGTCTCGGCGTTCACGGGATCACGGAGGTCGATTGTGACCTCACCGGACCAGGCGAGCGCGAAGACCGCCGCGTGCCACCGGCTTTCACCGCAGGTCACGGGCCTGCGGGCAAGGATCTTGCGCATCGTGGTCTCGGTATCGTCCAATCTTGCCCGCGCCTCTGCCAGGTACCCATCAGGCAATCGGCCGGGCCGCCGGCCGAGGGCAAGCAGCTTGATGTTGCGCAGCATGATGGAGTCCCCGCCGGTGAAGACCTCGTAGCGCCAGCCCTTGTCGCGACAGAGTCGACGCGTCCACTCGAACTGGGCACGGACCCGCGGCTTCTCGACGAGCGCTGCGGGCTTTACGTCGACGACGGTCGCCGTGCTGTCGTCATCGATCAGCAGCACATCGCGCACGTGCGAACGCACGTCCGTACCATCGAGGCCGGTGACCTGGAGCGGCTGGGTACAGATTCTGGTCACTGCCGGATCGAAGTCCGCCAACCAGAGTCGATCCAGTTCGAGCAAGCTCTCGTAGACCAGAGTTCGATCATTGGTCGCGGCCCAGAAAAATTCCGGGTAGCTCCGCTGCCCCCGGTAGGTCGGCGGCACGCGTACGGGGAGCCCCTCGACGATCAGATCGGCGGGTGCTTGTTCCCACGTCGTCGCGATCTCGTCGCCGGCGACGGTGCAGTACCGGAGGCACACCTCGCGTCCGCCCACACGTCCATCGCGCCCGTCTGACAGATCGGCGAGAAATCTGACACGCACTGGCCAAGAAAGTGAGAACTGGCCAAGTTGGGCGAGAACCTACACGAAGGAGGGGCGGAACAAGTTCGAAGACATGCATGAAGTATAAAAGAATCAGGCCAAGTAAAAAAGAATCAAAAGGTCTTCGTCGCGACAAGCGCGTCACCGAGACAGAGGGTCGATCAGGCCGGGATCGTTGCGGTCGAGCGTTCGGACGTTGTTGACCTGCCGGCCTACAGGGCGTGTGACCAACTGCCCGGCGACTGTGGTCGAGGCGTCGTCGAGATGATGCAGCAGTGGATCCTTCTGGTCCTTCTCGAGCTTCCCGGGTGCGAGCCACTCCTCAATCCCGTCGTCCGTCAGGAAGGTCGGCATGCGGTCGTGGACCTCCCCGCCGGCATCTCGGGCTTCGCGAGTGATGACCGTGAAGGTGACATCCCAGCTCTCGCCATCATCGCCCCTGCGTCCAGCGGTCAGGCCAGCGGCGTGCAGCAGCTCCCCGTCGGGGTGATGGATGAAGAAGGGGTCCTTACCGCCGTCGGCCGCTTCGACCCACTCGTAGTATCCGGTCATCGGCACGACGGCACGACCGCTGGAGAACGGGCCGCGGAACATGCCGTTGGTCGCGATCGTCTCCATGCGCGCATTGATCGGCCGGGCCCCCTTGTCCTTCGCCCACGACGGATGCAGTCCCCACCGCGGAAGCTCGAGGGCACGGTGCACTTCTCCGTCGGCATCGGCGAACTCGCGCACCACTGGGGCTTTCGTGCGGGGGGGGCGATGCTGTAGGTCGGTTCCCACTCGGCTGCCCGTTCATCGCTCGTGGCGACGTAGGCGCGCAGCAGGCCGGCGCCGTCGAACGAGAGCGTGAAGCGTCCGCAGATGGTGGCCACCCCCTAAGTGGGATCGCGTCCCAGTATGCCGGGTCCGCGGCGGCGTGGTGGGTCGAATACCGCCATCGGCCTCAAGGGGAGAGTGGGAGGACCGCGCCACCGGTTCCGACCTTCACCCGGCGTCCGAGCCAGCGGGACTCGCCGACGGCCTTGGCCGGTCTGGTGGTTAGGTCATCCAGGCGACGCTCAATGCTGACGGCGACTGAGCGTGCGGCGATCTCGCGGCCCCGGCGGTCGGTGCGCAGCGCGATCGGGTCGCCCATCGAGTCGACGCGACCGGTGGCGATCACGAATCCGCGTACGGCCAGGAGCACCTCCCGGCCGCGGTAGCTAGCGGGTATCCGGTGCGGGCCCTCGACAGCGCGGGAGAGCTGGGCATCGCTCATCTGGACGATGCGCTGTTCGGAAGGGTCCATGTCCAGGCGAATCACGAGATGGCTGGGGTCATCCGAACTCCTGGTGGCCACCTCGCCGCTCGTGGATAGGGAACGCACGGCGTCGAGGTCGAGGCTCGGGACGAGTCCGTGCCGACACTGCCGCAGTTCTTCCCCACGTGGGAGCTCCGACGGGAAGGGCAGCCTTGCGACGGGCGAGACGGCCTGCCTGGTCTTGAGTCGCGGCGACGAGAGAACATGGGGGAGACTCTGGTCCTGGTCACCAGCCGGCCCCGTTCTGTGCTCGCCCCGCGTGCCCCTGGTCCAGGTGCGGCACTCGAAGGTCGATCGCCGTCGTGATGGTGACCCCGAGGCTCGTGCGGTCTCCAGCCGGCGCGACTCTAGCGGTCACTCTAGCGGTCATATCGCCGCCAAAAAAGACAACGCCCTGGCGAGAAACTTGTTCTCACCAGGGCATTTGTCGGGCTGACAGGATTTGAACCTGCGACCCCTTGACCCCCAGTCAAGTGCGCTACCAAGCTGCGCCACAGCCCGCTGTCCTCGGCGTTCGCCTCGGACCGTCCAAAACTCTACCCCGGCGCGCCCCTGCGGAGCGAATCGGCGCGCACGTGACCTGCGGCACGACCTCATCGCTCATCCTCGGTACCCTGTCCGCAGCCCCATGCTGGACGGGGACCCGACCCGAAGGAGTGCACCATGACCGTCGACGACGCCACTCTCGACTCCTGGCGCACGGCGCTGGCGGAGGATCCCCTCGGCTGGGACTTCTCCGAGCTGCGGGGCTACGCCGAGGAGGGCACCCCGTGGCACTTCGACACGGTGGCTCACAATCTCGCGCAGGTCTCCCACCACCTGCTCGATCTCGGCACCGGGGGAGGGGAGTTCCTCTCCGCCCTGGCCGACGTCGCGCCCGACGACACGGTCGCCACCGAGGGCTGGGCCCGCAACGTGCCCGTCGCCAGGCAGCGACTCGAGCCGCTCGGCATCGAGGTGGTCGAGTACGACCCCCACGCCCCCGGGGCCTCGCTGCCGTTCGCGCCGGATCGCTTCGACCTCGTGCTCGCCCGGCACGAGGCGTTCGACGCGGCCGACGTGTTCCGCGTGCTCTCGCCCGGCGGCACGTTCGCGACCCAGCAGGTCGGCGCCGACGACCTGAACGAGGTGCTCGAGGCGTTCGGCCTCGAGTCGCCCTACCCGGACGTCACCCTGCAGAACATCGAGCGCGAGATCACGGCCGCCGGCTTCCGGGTCGAGCGCAGCGACGCGTTCCGCGGTCGCGCGATCTTCACCGACATGATCTCCTTCCTCCGCTTCCTGCGCCGCGTCCCCTGGATCGCCCCCGCCGATCTTGACGTCGACCGTCACCGCGAGACCCTCGAGGCGATCGCGCAGCGCATCGAGGACGGTCCCTTCGAGGTGGGCATGTCTCGCTTCTGGATCCTCGCGCGCACCCCCGAGGCCCGCACTCCTCCCATCACCGACTTCTCGAAGCTGCTCGGCGAGACGCCGGACGTGCCCCAGGTCTGACGTCGCCGCGTCCTGGCTGGTCAAATCCTCACCAAATCCCTGCCTATGCGGGCTTTCCCGGTGCCGGAGGGGCGCCGGCTCGTGCGAGAATCGGGAAGCACAGGCCCGGTCGAGCCGCACGCGCGGCACGGGACGACATGGGTAGCGGGAGGAAGGGGATCCACGGTGAGCGACGACACCGATCCGAAGCAGACGAACGAGGGTCTCGACCAGACCTCGACCCTGAGCGCGATCTCGATCCCCGACTCGATGGAGGAGCCCGAGCACGGGCTCACGTACCTCGACCGCTCGGCCATCGAGGCCCTTCCGGACGGCTCCGCCCTGCTGATCGTGCGCAAGGGTCCCAACCTCGGCGCCCGCTTCCTGCTGGACGCCGAGAAGACCATCGCGGGCCGCCATCCCAACAGCGAGATCTTCCTCGACGACGTCACGGTCTCCCGCAAGCACGCCGCGTTCGTGCGCGACGGCGACGGGTTCCTCGTGCGTGACCTGGGCTCGCTCAACGGCACCTACGTGGGCAAGGAGCGCGTCGACGAGGCGCACCTGCAGTCGGGCCAGGAGGTCCAGATCGGCAAGTACCGTCTGACCTATCACCTCAAGCCCGGGAGGAGCTGACGGCGTGCCGGCATCTGCATCCCGCAAGGGGGCTCCGGCGTCCGGCGCACGTCTCAGCATCGGCCAGGTGCTCGAGATGCTCCGAGAGGAGTTCCCGGACCTCTCCCACTCCAAGCTCCACTACCTCGAGGCCGAGGAGCTGATCTGCCCGGAGCGCACCCCGAGCGGCTATCGCAAGTACACGCGCGCCGACGTCGATCGGCTCGAGTTCGTCCTGCGCGCCCAGCGGGATCGCTTCTGGCCCCTCAAGGTCATCAAGGAGCACCTGCAGGAGCACGGACCCGACGAGGGGACGGGCGTCACGTCGATCGCCTTGCGCCCCGGCCCGAGCGCCCAGCTGCAGCCGGTCCGGCTCGATCGCAGCGGCCTGTGCCGCGAGGCCCATGTGGATGACGACTTCCTCGTCGAGCTCGAGGAGTTCCAGATGCTCCCCGACGGTATCCTGTTCTACGGCTCCGCGGAGCTCGAGATCGTCCGCTCGGCGCGAGCGCTGGCCGATGAGGGCCTGCGCCCGCGTCACCTCGTGATGCTCCGCACCTCGGCTCAGCGCGAGGTGCACATGATCCGCTCGGTCGCGCGGCCGCACAGCCGACCGACCGACTCGGCGGCCCGCGGCGGCGCCGAGGACCTCGCCCGCGATCTCGGCGAATCGATGAACACGCTGCACAACGCCCTGCTCCGGACCTCGCTGCGTCCCTGAGGCGGCGGCGGGGACGACGGAACGTCATCGCCCCGTGAGCCGGCTGCGGCGCGTCGCTGTCGCTCGCGCGCATCCACCGGATAGTCTGGTGCGGTGCTCCCGCTCTTCCCCGGCGTGGAGCTGTCCACCTGGAGGTTCTAGTGAACACCGACACCCCCTCGGACCGGTCCTCGCAGACCACGGTCCCCGCCGAGCCGGCTCAGGGCGTTCTGTTCGACGAGGTCGTCGACACGCCCGGTGAGCTCGGCTACCGCGGTCCCGCGGCCTGCAAGGCCGCCGGCATCACGTACCGCCAGCTCGACTACTGGGCCCGCACCGGCCTCGTCGAGCCGAGCGTCCGTGCCGCGTCGGGCTCCGGCAGCCAGCGCCTCTACGGCTTCCGCGACGTCCTCGTGCTCAAGGTCGTCAAGCGTCTCCTCGACACCGGCGTCTCCCTCCAGCAGATCCGCGTGGCGGTCGCCGCCCTCCGCGAGCGCGGTGTGGACGACCTCGCCCAGATCACCCTCATGAGCGACGGCGCCTCCGTCTACGAGTGCACCTCGGCGGCCGACGTCATCGACCTCGTCCAGGGCGGCCAGGGCGTGTTCGGGATCGCCGTCGGCCGCGTGTGGCGCGAGGTCGAGAACGACCTGCTGGTCCTGCCGAGCGTGAACCCCGCCGACGACGCCGAGCTCGCGCTCCACGACGAGCTCGCCGCACGCCGCAAGGCCCGCCACGCCGGCTGAGCCGCCGACGTGCTCCACGACGAGGGGGCGAGCACCGATCCGGTGCTCGCCCCCTCGTCGTGTCGGAGCCTCGTCAGCTGTGCTGGCGGGATTCCATGACGGTCTTCAGGAGGGAGTCGAAGTCCTCGGTGAGGCGCTTGCCGCTCGCGCCCTCGTAGCGGTGGAGCGGCACGGCGCCGCCCTGGGCCTGCTGGAGGCCCACGCGCTCCTCGATCACCGGCTCGAGCACGAGATCGCCGAACAGGTCCCGCAGCTCGGCGAGCCGGTACTGGTGCTCGACCGAGCGGGGCCGGTAGCGGTTGACGGCGAGCCCGAGGGGCCGCAGACGCGGGGCGAGGCCGTCCTCCCGCATCTCGGCGGTGAGTTTGAGGGCACGATCGGCGGCGGTCACCGCGAAGAAGCCGGGCTCGCACACGACGAGCGCACGATCCGAGGCGGCGAGCGCCATCTGGGTCAGGCCGTTGAGCGACGGCGGGCAGTCGATCAGCACGAGGTCGTACTGGTGGGTGCGCTTGTCCAGGGCCTCGCGCAGACGGCGTACGTCGCGGGGTGCGGGCGCGGGGGAGTCGACCACCGACGAGCGAGGGGAGCCGGGGATGATGTCGAGGTGGGACGAGGCCCCCTCGGACCACGGGGTCGGGCGGATCGCGCGATCGATCGTCTCGGTCCGCACCGACGAGATCACCTCGGCCACATCCGGTGTGGCGCCCGGCTCGCCCAGCAACCCCAGGGTCGCGTCGCCCTGCGGATCCAGGTCGATCACGAGCACGTTCACGCCCTGATGCAGGGCCGCCGAGGCCAGTCCGAGCGTGACGGACGTCTTGCCGACGCCACCCTTGAGGGAACAGATACTCACCGTGAACACGCCTGCGATCCTACCGGCTCGCCACGGCGATCCCCGCGTGCACGACGTTAGGGTGAGTCGGCCCGCACCGGACATCCACGCGACCGAGGGAGAGCACATGACCGCACGCGAGAGCACCGTCGACGAGGTGGTCCTCGAGGTGCTCGACGGCTGCGCCCCTTTCGCACGCGCCGAGGCGACCCTGCTCGGAGACGTCGACGTCGTCGGACCGACCGAGCTGCGCCTGCGCACGAGTCACCTGGCCGAGGCGCGCGCACTGCGGCGCGTGGTCGCCGCCTACGTGAGCGAGAGCGCGCCGGCGCGCCGGCCGCGCGAACTGCTCGAGACGTCGTTCATGCGTCGCCTCGGCAACCGCATCGACCAGCTCCGCCGCCTGAAGCCGCGCAACGCCCCGTTCACCGCGGTGCGCCTCGCCGCCGCGGGTGCCGACACCCCTGACATGCGACGGCTGGCCGCCGAGATCGCCGAGCAGGCGGGACTGCCCGTCGACGAGGACGAGGGGGACCTGCTCCTACGGGTGCGCCGCTCGGTCGCGGAGCCGGGCCGCTGGGAGGTGCTGATCCGGATGACGCCCCGGCCGCTGTCCACGCGCGCCTGGCGCGTGGTCGACTACCCCGGCGCCGTCAACGCGACGATCGCCGCGAGCGTCCTGGACCTGATGGAGATCGGCCCCCCGGACGCCGTCCTCGACATGACGTGCGGCTCCGGGACGTTCCTGATCGAGCAGTCCTTCCTCGCAACGCCCGTCCGGGCCGTCGGGGTCGACCTCTCCGAGGCGGCGATCGCCGCCGCCCGGGCTCATCAGCGCGCGGCGCGTCGCAAGGGCCGGATCGACTGGGTGACCGGGGACGTGCTCACGACCGAGCTCGCGGGTGGCTTCACCCGGCTGCTCGCCAATCCGCCGTGGGGCGAGCTGCACGGCGAGCACGCCACCAACCAGGTGCTGCTGGCCGCGCTGCTCGAGCGGGCTGCCCGGCTGGCGGCGCCCGGGGCGCGGCTCGGCATCCTGACGCACGAGATCTCGCGCATGCACGCCGTCGCCCAGGACCCGCGGAGCCGATGGGCGCTGTGCGACGAGCACCGCTTCTTCCAGAAGGGGCACCACCCGCGGCTGTTCCGCTTCGAGCTGCGCTGAGCGACCTCGGGGAGGTCAGCTCAGATGCCGCGTTCTCCGCGGTTCAGCACGGTGATCGCCGCGGGATCGCCCTCGACATCGACCCGCGCCACGCGGTCGCGTCCGAAGGCCCACAGCAACAGCTCGGACGCGGGGCCGTGCACCCGCACGCTGCCCTCGGCACCCTTGGCCCGGACCCGCAGACCGCCCTGCGGCGACACGAGAGTGATATCGACCTTGGCGCGCACGAGCATGCGCGCCATCCGCTTGAGCAGGCTCCACAGCTCCCGCTCCGCGGGCTCGCCGAGGTCGCGCGGCTCCCAGCCGGGACGTGCCCGCCGCAGGTCCTCGTGGTGCACGAAGTACTCGCCGGTGTTCATGAGCGTGTCGAGGCCGCGCACGGGGGAGAAGCGGCTCGGACCGGCCCGGAAGCGCTCGACCTGGTCCGCCCAGTCCTCATCGCGCAGCTTCGCCCGCTCCTGGTCGGACCAGTCCGAGATCGCGGAGACCGGGACGTTCGAGCCCAGGAGCAGGTGCGGCTTGCGCTCGCGCAGGATCAGATGCTCCAGCAGGCCCTGCGCGTCCCAGTCCAGGATCGTGGGGGCGTCGGGTCCGAAGGAGATGAAGTCGTCCGCGAGGGCGGCGCGCTCGGAGGTCACCAGGGACTGTGCTCGGATGTCAGCCATGTGCCACATCCTAGGGAGATGAATGCCGAGGTGCGGACCGATCCGCCCCGGTGCACCCGAGACCCGGAGGTTCCGATGCCCGTACGCCCGTCCCGTCGAGCGGGAGCCCGACGCTCCCCGGACGCGGTCCGCGCTCCACACGTGCAACCGCCCGATCTCAACGCCGAGGACCCCACGATCCCGGCCGATCGCCTCGCCGAGCTCCCGGTCGACGCGTTCGGCCGGATCGCACGGGTACGTGTCGCCGGCGGCACCGAGCTGTCCCCGCTCACCGGTGCCGAGCTCGCCGGTGTCCGCATCGAGAGCGCCTTCGCGGTCGCGTGGTCGGCCCCCGGGCTGCGCGCGGAGGAGTGCGAGCTGCATGCCCTGAGGATCGGGGCCGCCGAGATGCCCGACGCGTCCTGGCGATCGGTGCGTCTGAGCGCCGGACGCTGGGGCTACCTCAACCTGCGCGGCGCCGCCCTGGAGGACTGCGTGCTCGAGGACGCGGAGGTCGGGGACCTCGACCTCGGGGCGGCCGGGCTCGACCGGGTGGTCGTCCGTGGCTGTCGCATCGGCACCCTGCATCTGCACGAGGCCACCTGTCGGGACCTCGACCTGCGCGGGAGCGTGGTCGACCACGTCGAGGGCCTCGACGGCGCCCGTGGAGCGGTGGTGGACCGGCTGCTCGTGGAGCAGTGGGCACCGGCCCTCGCCGCCCATCTCGGCCTGCGGGTGGTCGAGTCGGGCTGACGGGGGTCAGTCCGAGGAGGGATCCATGCCGGGCTCGTCGCCGGGCTCGTCGTGGTCGCCGGCGTCGAGATCGCGCAGGAACTTCTCGATCTCCGCGGAGATCTCCTCGTCCGACGGCATCGCCGCACCCGTCGTCTCCGCGTCCCCGCCGCTCGGTCGAGCGGTCAGCAGCGTCCGGTCGTAGCCCTTCTCGAGATTGCGGATCAGCTCCTGCAGCTGCTCGGCGCCCGCGATCTGCTCGGTCACGGCCTGCCGCGTGCTCTGCGCCGCCGGGCCGAGAGCGCCGACCGGCAGGGTCAGGCCGCTCTCCTGCTCGACGGCGCGCAGCAGCGCGATCGCCGCATCCGGGTACGGCATCTCGTGGAGGTACTGGGGGACATGGGCGACCAGGCCGACGATCTCGTGACCCGCCTGGCCCAGCCGCATCGTCAGCAGATAGGTGAAGGTCGAGCGCATGCGGAACGTGGCCGGCAGCGGTCGCTTCTCGCGGATGTGCGCGGGGTCGTCGGCGAACGCCGTGATCGCCATCGGCCGCGTGTGCGGGACGGGGGCGGGAAAGCTCTGGGCCAGCACGGTGCGACGGATGCCGAGCTGCTCGATGACGATCCGCAGCGCGGACGCCACGCGCTCCCACTCGAGGGTGGGCTCGGGCCCGGTGAGCAGGTAGAACGGCTCGCCGCCGGGCGCCGTGACCTCGTACAGCACGATCTGGGGCCGCTCGTAGTCGAGGAAGCGATCGCGCTCGAGCGTGATCTCCGGGCGCTGCGAGCCGTAGTCGAAGACCTCGTCGAGGTCGAGGCGGCCGATCACGCGGTGGGGGAGTGTCTCGAGCAGATGGGCGTCGATGAGCTCCTGGGCATGGCCGGCGTCGGTGAACGCCTCAAGCGTCACGAGCAGAGTGGTCCCGTTCAGCGTCCGCGAGTCGACGGACTTGTCGTAACTGAAGAGGGTGGTCGGATCGAGCATGAGACCTCCGGGGCATGCAGGGCGGTCGGTGCCGCACACGTCTGATACCTGCTACAACCGCGTGCGAGCGGCGGCTATTCCGCTGTGAGGGGTGGCCGGAGCCCCACCGCATGTGGGACGGTTCACAGGACGCGAGAGGAGAACATCATGGCGACACTGGGAGGACAGACGCTGCTCACGGTGCTCGGCGAGGTCGGCCTGGGCGATTGGCAGGGCTTCCCCGACGGGATCCGGGCGCGGTTCCTGAGCGGCACCTTCACCACGGGTATGCATCTGATCGAGGCCATCGGCGCCGCCGCCGAGGAGCGCCGCCACCACCCCGACATCACGCTGACCTTCGGACACGTCGACGTCCGGCTCGTGAGCCATGACGCCGGCGGCGTGACCGACCGCGATGTCGAGCTCGCCCGACGCATCTCCGCGATCGCCCGCAGCCTCGACCTGAATGCCGACCGGACCGCTCCCGCGATGCTCGAACTCGCCCTCGACACCGCAGACCGCGACGAGATCGCCCCGTTCTGGTCGGCGGTCCTCACCGGCGAGGCGGACAACGTCGACGGTGACGACGTGGTCGACCCCACCGGGCGCGTCCCGCTGCTCTGGTTCCAGGAGACCGATCCTCACGAGCCTCCGCGCCAGCGGTTCCATCTCGACGTGTGGGTCGGCGCCGACCAGGCCCAGGCACGGATCGCGGCGGCCCTTGCGGCCGGGGGTGTGGTGGACGACGACAGCGAGGCGCCGTCGTTCACGGTGCTCGCCGACGCCCAGGGCAACCGCGTGTGCATCTGCACGATCGCCGATCGGGGTTCCCCCGCCCAGTGACGGACCGTCCGGCTACCGTGGCCGGATGGTCGATCCCGCGCTCGTGCGCCGCCGCCTCGTGGCCCAGGGCCTCGTCACCCGCCCGTTCGCGACGGCGCACGACGCCGTCGCGGCGTTCGGCGCGATGCAGGGCCAGGACCTCGCCGGCGTCATGGCCTCGATCGCCCTGCGCCTGCGACGGGTCTCGCCGGAGCCGGGGGCCGCGATCCCCGAGGGCATCGACCGTGTCATCGTCGGCTTCGACGACGGCACCGTGGTGCGCGGCTACCCGATGCGCGGCACCGTGTTCGCGGTCGCGGCCGAGGACCTGCGCTGGATGACCGAGTTGTGCGCGGGCGGGCCGACCCGCGCCCAGGTCCGGCGCCGCGGCCAGCTCGGGCTCGACGAGGAGCAGATCGCACGCTTCCGGGCGCTGCTCGAGGAGACAGTCGGCCAAGCGCCCCGCGGCATCGCTCGCAGGGCGCTGTTCGACGTGTGGGAGCGGGCGGGTCTCGCGCCGGCGGGCGGCCGCGGCTACCACGTGCTGTCCTTCCTCATCGCGACCGGCGTCGCCGCCTACGGGCCCTGGAACGGAACCGACAACGACGTCGTGCTCGCAGCGACCTGGCTTCCCCCGGGCACGTCCATCGCCGAGCGCTTCGGAGGCGATCAGGACGCGGCCACCGCCGACCTGCTGCTGCGCTATCTGGGCAGTCACGGGCCGGCCACACTGCGCGATGCGGCGTGGTGGACCAAGCTGCCGCTCGGTGGCCTCCGACGCGCGCTGCCGCTGGTCACCGAGCACCTCGAACACGCGCCCGGGCCGACGGGGGAGGAGCTGTGGTGGCGACCCGGCCTGGACCAGGAGTCCGTGGCGGCCGGTGCCGCCGTCGACGCGCTCCACCTGCTGCCCGGCTTCGACGAGATCGTGCTCGGCTACCCCGATCGTCTCGCCCTCGTCGCGCCCGAGCACCATGCCGCGCTGGCCCCGGGCAACAACGGCATCTTCCAGCGCGCGATCCTGCGCCGCGGCCGCATCGTCGGGACCTGGAGGCGCAGTGGCCGACCCGGGCGACGGGCCCTGGAGCTGACCGGTTTCGAACCACTGCCACAGGTCGCCCGGCACGAGGCCGAGCGCGCCCACCGCACGTTCCCGCACCTGGCGGAGTGAGCGGCCCGCCTCGTGCCCGGCGGTAGCATTCCCGCATCGACACGCCCCGCATCGGGGCCTGACAGGAGGTCCCGATGGCCGTGAAGCCATGGCACATCACCGACCGGCCGGCCTCGCCCCGGGTCCCCCTGGACGACGCGGGTCGCCGAGGGTTCCGCCGCTACCTGCCGCCCGGCGGTGATGCCGCCTCAGCCCGTGAGGCCGGGCGCGAGCTGCGGACCTCGATGCCACGCGCCGACCACGCCGAGGTGGTGCTGCCCGAGGGCCGCGATGCGCTGAAGGTCATCGAGCGCACGCACGGCGGACGCATCCCCGAGCTGATCGATGTTCGCGTGAACCGCATGCTGCAGTCGGCGCACGCCTACTACCGCGGCACCGTCGACGTCATGACCCGGGACCTCGCCGCCGGCCCCGTCACCGGCATCCACCTCGTGATCGACGCCGACGCGCACCTGGGCAACTTCGGGCTCTACGCGAGCCCGGAGCGGCGTCTCGTGTTCGACCTGAACGACTTCGACGAGGCGGGCGTCGGCCCGTGGGAGTGGGACCTGCGGCGCCTGGGCGTCTCCCTCGTGCTCGAGCTCGCCTCGCAGGGAAGCGCCGAGGACGTGGCCCGTCACGAGGTGACGGGCATGATCGACGCCTACCGGACCGAGCTGCGGCGCCTCACCGAGCTCACCGCGACGGACCGCTTCTTCGCGTCGGTCGATGCGGCCGCCGAACTTCTCGGCACCGGATACTCGTCCTTCGACCGCGGAGTCGCCAAGGCCCGGACGCGCACGAGCGAGCAGGCGCTCGGCAAGGTGGCGCGGATCGACGAGCACGGCCGCGCGTTCCTCGACGTCCAGCCACCGCTGCTCGTGCCGTATCCGGCCGAGCGGCTCGAGCGGATGACGCACCGCCTGCACGAGTACCTGGGGACCCTCCACACCGACCGGGCGCTCCTGCTGAGCCAGTACCGGCTGGTCGACGTCGCGCGGCGGGTGGTCGGCGTGAGCAGCGTCGGCACCCACTGCTCGATCGTGCTGCTCCAAGGGCCGAGCGGCGAGAACCTCCTGCTGCAGGTCAAGGAGGCTCTGCCGTCGGTGCTCGAGACCTACGGCGCTCTGAGTGATGTCGAGCCCCGCGCCGGTGAGGAGGCCGACCGCCACGCACGGCGCGTGACCGGCTCCCAGCGCATCCTGCAGTCGACGTCGGACCCGTTCCTCGGGCGCACCGTCGATCCCGACGGTCGCAACTACTTCTGGCGCCAGTTCCGCGACATGAAGGGCAGCATCGACCTGTCGCGCGCCGCGCCGGGGGAGATCCGCGCCTATGCCGCCCTGTGCGCGCGCCAGCTCGCCCGCGCGCATGCCCAGAGCCCCGACGCCTTCGCCGTCGTCGGCTACCTCGGATCGTCGCCCACGTTCCCTGCCGCGATCGGCCGCTGGTGTGCCGACTACGCGCGCATCGTCGAGCAGGACTGGCAGATCTTCGCCGAGGCGGTCGCGGCCGGCCGCTTCCCGCGCAGCGAGGGCTGAGCGCGGGCCGCGCCGGCGCCACGATGGTCAGCCCTGTCCGATATGGGCGTCATGCCCTACCCTTGGGCCAAGGGCTCGACGCGGGGCCGGGGATCGGGCCCGACACAGCGGTGCGGCTCGCCGGAGAGCGGCCCTGGGGGAGCGTGGGGGCGCCGTGGACGAGAGCACATCGGTAGAGCCGTCGGACCTGACGGATCCGTCGACACTTCCCCTCGCGCCGCCGTGGAGCGGTCTCATCGACGACCCCGACGAGCTGTACGCCACCGCCGAGCCATCGAACGTCATCGTGCCCGTGGCCGCGGAGCCGGACCTCGTCCTGCCCACCGTTCCTCTCCGGCATGGCCGTCGGCGCGCCGATCGGCGACCGTCGCGCGTCGCACACGGCAGTGCTCTCGTCGCGCTCGCGCGCGCCCGGTTCCGTGGCGCGGCCACGGTCGTCCCCGCGCCCGCTGCGCCTCGTCCCGCGCTCGTTCGCACAGCGGCCGTCGGCGCGCTCTGCCTCGTACTCATGAGCGCGAGCATCATGGGCGCGTCACCGCTCGTGGACCCGCAGGTCGAGGCCGGCGCGAGCGTCGGAGCACAGGACGAGAAGGCGCTGCTCGCGATGGACGCCCGCGACCGGACGCTGCTGGCCGACCCGATCAGCCAGCTGCTCGGAGCGCTGGGGGTGCCCGCCGCGCCGGGCGCCACCTCCGGCACCGAGAGCGCGACGGGCACGGTGCCCGCCGTGGGCGGCGTCCCGCTCGTGGGCGGGGAGGACCTCGCGGTCGACGGCGCGCTGAACCTCATCAAACCCGTGCGGGGCGCCGTCGAGGGATCGGGCTTCGGCATGCGGTACCACCCGGTGCTGCACGTGTGGAAGATGCACAACGGCACCGACTTCCCGGTCGCCTGCGGCACACCGGTCTATGCGTCGGCCACCGGGGTCGTCACGCTCGCCCAGTACCACGGAGCGTCGGGCAACGCGGTCGAGATCGACCACGGCGACCTCAATGGCGGGGGAGCGGGCAGCAACTTCGCGACGCACTACTTCCACCTGAGTGCCTTCGGCGTGCACGCCGGTGATCACGTGACCCAGGGCCAGTTCATCGGGCTGTCGGGCACCACCGGGCGTTCGACCGGCTGCCACCTGCACTGGGAGGTGATGATCGACGGCCGCTACGTGGACCCCATGTCGGTGATCGGCAACGGCGAGCCCGTGTACGGGGCGGAAGGGACGACGGGAGAGCCGCAGCAGACGTGGTCCGAGCCGCTGCCTCCCGAGGACGAGCAGTACCGGAAGGACGCCGAACGCGACGGGGACCCCGAGGGCGCGAGCCCTTCGACGCCGGCCGGGACTCCGGCGAGTCCCGCGCCTGAGCCTGCGCCCGCGACGCCGACCGAGCCGCCGCGCACGCAGCGGCCCGCCGGGTCGCCCGCGTCGACCTCCCCGGCGACGACGAGCCCCGCTGTGCCGCCGACCACGACGACACCGGTGGAGCCGCCGACCACGACACCGCCCACGGAGCCGCCGACCGAGCCGCCGACCACGACACCGCCGCCTACGGGGACGCCGACGACGGCACCGCCGACCGAAGCTCCGAGCACGACGCCGCCGGCGACCGATCCGCCGACGTCGACGCCGGTGTGTCCTGATCCCACGCTCACGCCCACCGCGACACCGACAGCTGATCCGAGCGGTGAGCCGTCGGCGACGCCGGACTGCACGGGCCCGACGCCCACGACAGACCCGATGCCGGGAGGGGAGTCCTCGGAGAGGGGCTGATGTGCCTCATGGCCGGCTTCGAGGCGGCCTTCACCCCTACTTTACATAACGTGCATTATCGGCGTTAGGTGGAGGGGTGGCGAGAGAGGGTGTGCGGCGGCCACTCCGATGACGCCGCGTCCGCTTCGCCCGGATCCTCGGAGTCGCCGATGAGCGGTACGAATCCGCATGGGATCGCGTCGACGCACGTGAGGACGTCGCCGTCGCGCACGAGCGCCAGACAGTACGTCGAGAGACGCTGCAGCGGGATCACGACGCGGGCTCGATCGGTGGTCTGCGTCCAGACCCATGCCGGCAGGCGTCGTGCTGCGCACGTGAACACCACGCGGTCGTACGGTGCGTCCTCGGGTCGGCCCGTCATCCCGTCACCGACCATCACGCGCGCCGAGCTGCCGCTCGCACGCAGGTGGGCTCGTGCCTGCTCAACGAGCTCGGAGACGATCTCGATGCTCGTGACGCGGGCGCCCTGGGCGGCCATCAGAGCAGCGCTGTAACCGGAGCCGGCCCCGACCTCGAGCACGCGGTCACCCGGCCGGATCTGGGCCTGCTGCAGCATCAGGGCGACCATGTCGGGCGCCGAGATCGTGCTGACCGTGCGTTCCCCGATCTCCGCGAGCGGCACCGGGCTGGAGACCGCATAGGGGTCGAAACCAGGCGGGACGAAGTCGGCGCGATCGACGCTCGCGAAGGCATCGAGCACGGTCTCGTCGAGGTCCGGCACCCGGTGACGCAGCTCGGTCACGAACGCCGACAGGTCACGAGTTCCACGATCCTCGTGTTCATCCCCCGGAATCATGCCGCTACCCTACCGTTCGTCGCCTGTACAAACACGTGCTCGAGTCGAGCTGCTCCGTTGCCGTGACCACGCGTCGTCGTCGCTGGATACCCTCGCAGCACCGGAAGGCCGATGGGATCTGCCCTCGCGCGCCACAGCTGAAGAACGGATCCACTCAGCGGGAGAAGCAGTCGACGGCCGCATGGAGCACGCCGTGGAGTCGGTCGATGGTCCGGCTCAGGTCGTCACGGGACGTCCCGACCCGCCCCAGGATCGCTGAGACGTCTCGGCTGAAACGTCCCGTGTCAATCGGTAAGCGCTGAACGTTCGGAATCAGACCCTTCTCAGTGGTGACCCATGAGCCGGCACGCGCGTGCCATCCATGAGCACAGAGTGACGCGGCGTGCGTGCAGCACAGCGCGACGTAGGTCGTGTCGCGCTTGGCAGCTCCTTTGCGCGCAGCCTCAAGGTCGAAATCGACCTGCCAGGTGTTCTCGATGATGGCTGCACCCAAGAGCGGCGGATAGGGGTCGAGCTGGCCCTTCCAACCGGTGATCCGCTGGGCGGGATCGGCGAGCGGTTTCGCGGTCGCGACCTCACCGGCGTAGCTGACGTCGAGGAACCCCAACGGATGGCCGGGTTGGGGGTGGAACGCGAACTGCCCGCTGCGGGCCCGTCGGCACTGATCATCCACACGAGCGACGTTGCGAAGGATCCAGTCGACGGGAGTGCCGGCGACGCGCAACCACGCGCCCCCATCGACCCATGGCCCCCACTGCCCCGGTCCAGCGATCGCCACCGCCTCGTCAGCCCACCTCTCAGTCAGGGAAGCGAGTGCCTCACTGTGAAAGCGGCTCTGGTCGTAGTAGATGCCGAGGTCGTAGTCCGACGTGGGAGTGTGGGTGCCCCGTGCGCGACTGCCGCCGAGCGTCACCGCCTCCACGCCGGGGACCGCGAGAAGGTCGTCGGCCATGTCATGGATCAGTTCCTCGGAAAAGCGACGGAAAGGCATGCTTCCCATGATTCACGTCGCGGTACCGGAAGACCACGCAATATCAGCAGGAGCCATGATCGATGGTGAGCGCACGACGTCCACCTCATGAGCGGCGACAACGAAGGGCACGTTTCCTCTCGTCCATACAGCCGAGCACCGACGACGTCCGACGTGGTAAGAGCCGGTCAGGACGATGCCGACGTCGTCATGATCCATGGCGACACGTGACGTGAGCTTCACGGGAATGCCCTGGCGTCCCTCGCGGTTGCGGTGAGAGGCTCAGGCGGCGTCTCCGCCCGCATCCCCCGGCGGCCCGCGCCACCCGTCCCCGCTTCACGCGACCGCTCCCCGAGCCGGTGAGCGCGCGGTCCTTTCCCCATTCCCCGAGGAGCCCCATGGCCACGCCCCACACCCTGTCCGAGCCGACTCCGGCCGCACCTCGCGGGCCGCTCGTCGACCCGTCCGACATGCGGGTGATCTGGCTGCTGCTCATCGCCGCCTTCGTCGCGATCCTCAACGAGACCACGATGGGCATCGCGATCCCCCACCTGAACCGCGACCTGGGCCTCCCGCCCGAGCTCGGGCAGTGGCTGACCAGCGCGTTCATGCTGACGATGGCGGTCGTCATCCCGACCACCGGTTTCCTCCTGCAGCGGCTGACCACGCGGCGCATCTTCATCATCGCGATGAGCGCGTTCAGCCTCGGCACTCTGCTGTGCCTCGTGGCGCCGGGCTTCCCGTTCCTGCTGCTGGGACGGGTCGTCCAGGCCTCCGGCACGGGCATCATGATGCCGCTGCTGATGACGACCATCATGAACGTCGTCCCGGCGCACGCGCGCGGCCGCATGATGGGCCGCGTCGGCCTCGTGATCTCGCTCGCGCCCGCCATCGGCCCGACCCTCGCGGGCGCCGTGCTCGATGCCCTGTCGTGGCGGTGGCTGTTCGGCATCGTGCTGCCGATCGCGATCCTCGCGCTCGCGATCGGCTCGCGATGGATGACCAACATCGGCGAGATCCGGGACGTGCCCCTCGATGTGCTCTCGGTCGTGCTGTCCGCGCTCGCCTTCGGCGGGATCGTCTTCGGGCTCAGCCAGTTCGGCGCCGGCCACGCCGGCCCGGGCGGCCTCTCCCCCGCCGCCTTCGGCGGCGTCGTGGTCGCGCTCGGCCTCGTGTTCCTCGGCCTGTTCGTCGCGCGCCAGCTCTCGCTCCAGCGCATCGACGGTGCCTTGCTGGACCTGCGGGTGTTCCGCTCGAGTACCTTCACGCTCTCGATCCTCATCATGTCCGTCGTGGCGCTCGCGATGTTCGGCACCCTCACCCTGCTCCCCCAGTACCTCCAGAACGTCGTGCAGCTCGACGCCCTGATGGCGGGCCTGATCCTCCTGCCCGGCTCGGTGCTGATGGGGGTGCTCGGCCCCCTGATGGGCCGCGTCTACGACGCGCGCGGCCCCAAGACCCTGCTCGTGCCGGGCACGGCCCTCGTCGTGGCGTCGCTGTTCTTCTACTCGACTGTTTCCCAGTCCACGCCGTGGGAGCTGTTGATGGCCGTGCAGACGGTCATGTCCGTGGGCCTCGCGATGTCGTTCACGCCGCTGTTCTCGGCCTCGCTCGGATCGCTCGTGCGGCGCCTCTACTCCCACGGCTCCGCGGTGCTGAACACGCTGCAGCAGGTGGCGGGCGCGGCCGGAGTGGCGGTCCTGACCGTCACCTATTCCAACATCCTGCACGCGGGCGAGGCGGCCGGTCTGTCCACGCCGGCCGCAGGGGCCCCGGGCGCCCGTGCGGCGTTCCTCATCGCCGCCTGCATCGCCGTCGCCGCCTTCGCGCTGTCGTTCCTCATCCGCAAGCCCGAGGAGGACGAGGAGGAGGTCTGAGACCTGCTCACGCCTCGTTCTCGACGAGGATGCACAGCGGGTGCCCCGACGGGTCCGCGATCACGTACAGCGGCTCCGCCTCGTCGTCGGTGCGGTCGAGCACGAGGCGGCCGCCGAGGGAGAGGGCGAGGTCCTTGGCCTGCTCGAGCGCCTCGCGATCTGCGACCGTCGTGTCCAGGTGCAGCTGTTGGGGCACGTCGTGTGACGGCCAGGTCGAGGGCGCGAGCGCCTCGACCAGCTGGAACGCGAGACACCGATGGCCGTCGTCGTCCACCAGCACGAGCCACTCGAGGGTGTCGGGCCCGGAGTCGGGCGGCTCGTCGCCGGCGCGATAGCGCAGGTCCAGCAGCTGACGGTAGAACTCTGCGAGCTCGCGCACGTCGGTCGTGTCCAGGACCGTGTGCAGGATCGCCGGATGACGGGTCATGACGCACCTCCGAGGGATGATCGGAGCTCAGTCCACCACGAACGACGACCTCGCGGCACCCCGGGTCGGCGTGTCGGAACGGCCGGTCCGGTGTGCGCCGCGCGAGATCAGGCGAACTCGGCGTGGCCCCGTCGGGCCAGCAGGAAGGCGAGCCAGGAGACGAGCACACCGCCGACCATGACGAGGGCCATCGGCACCGCCGAATGGGATCCGCCGAGACCGACCAGGGGCGCGGCGAGCGAGGCGGCGAACGAGAAGCCGAGGCCGAGCATCGCCGAGCCGGTGCCGGCGAACTCGCTGGCCTGCGCCGCGGCGAGGCCCGCGCCGTTGCCGAAGACGAGGCCCTGGGGCGCGACGATGAAGAAGAACGCCGGGATCACGAGCCACGCGGGCGTGCCGAGGAACAGCGCACCGATCAGGAGCACGAGCGCCGCGGCCGAGACGAAGGACAGCCCGATCCGGATCAGCGTGCGCGGATGCACGGAGCCGGTCAGCCGCGCCGACGTCAGCGAGGCGCTCATCATGCCCAGGGAGTTGATCGCGAACAGGATCGAGTACGTGGTCGAGGAGAAGCCGAGCAGCTCCTGGACCACGAACGACGAGGCGGACACGTAAGCCATCAGGGCGAACGCCGAGAACGCGTTGACCAGCAGATAGGCGACGAAGATCGGCCGGGACAGCAGCGTGCGACAGTTGCGCGCGAAGGTGCGGAACCCTCCGGCATGGCGCCGCGACGGCGGCAGCGACTCGGGGATCAGGAACAACGCCCCGACCAGCGAGACGAGGGACATGGCGGCGATCAGCCAGAACACCTCGTGCCACTGACCCACGAGCAGGACGAGGCCGCCCAGCAGCGGCGCGACGATCGGGGCGATCCCGCCGATGCCCTGCATGAGGTTCATCGTGCGGAACAGCTCGGGGCCGTCGGTCAGGTCGATCAGCACGGCGCGTCCGAGCACCATGCCGAACCCGCCGCCGATGCCCTGGAGCACGCGGAAGGCGAGCAGGACGCCCACGTTCGGGGCGAGCGCGCAGCCGATCGAGCCCAGCAGACACAGGATGATGCCTGCGAGCAGCGGCCAGCGCCGCCCCATCCGGTCCGAGAGCGGCCCAGCCACCACCTGACCGCTCGCCGTGCCCAGGAAGAACGCGGTGAGGGTGAGCTGGAGGTGCGGATCCGTCGTGCCCAGGTCGACCTTGGCCTCCGGGAATGCGGGGATGTACATGTCGGTCGCGAGCGGGCCGATCGCGCTCAGCGTCGTCAGCACCGCGATCACGAGGGCCGTGACCCGCCCGCGGGTCTCGCGCAGCTCCTCACGGGTGGGCAGGTGCGCCTCCTCGCGGTCCGCCTCGTCCTCGAGCACCGGGATCGCTCCCGTGATGGTGCGCAGCGACCCGGTGATGGTCGAGACGTTGTCCCTCAGGTCGAGGACGTCCTCTCGCGTCTCGTGGTCAGCGGGGTCCGGCGAGGGGCGCGAGGGCACAGGGGTCCTTTCGAAGGGGCTGGGGAGGGAGCTCCAGCCCGCGAGGAGCCGGCGGCGCCGCAGCAGCCCACAAGTCTTCCACGTCCTGGACGATGGGCCCGCGTCCATGCGCGTGAGGTGCGCCTCGACGTGACAGAATCCGCAGGTGCTGCAGACCGTCTCGGCCGTCACGATCCTCGCGGCCACCCTCGTCGTCGTGGTGTGGCGCCCTCGAGGGGTCGGTGTCGGCTGGCCTGCGGTCGGCGGGGCCCTCCTCTGTCTGATCGTCGGGCTCGTGCAGTTTACGGATGTGCGCGAGGCGCTCACGGTCGTCGGCGACGCCACGATCGCCTTCATCGCGATCGTGCTGATCTCCCTCGTGCTCGACCGCGCCGGACTCTTCACGTGGGCCGCGCTGCACGTGGCGCGCTGGGGCCACGGCAGCCCGTGGCGCCTGTTCGTGCTCATCATCCTGCTGGGTGCGGCGACCTCGATGCTGTTCGCCAACGACGGGGCGGCGCTCATCCTCACCCCGATCGTGGTGGGGATCGTCGCCGAGCTCGAGCTCTCCCCCGCCGCGACCCTGGCCTACGTGATGGCATGCGGGTTCATCGCCGACACCGCGAGCCTGCCGCTCGTGATCTCCAACCTCGTCAACATCATCACGACCGACTACTTCGACGTGTCCTTCATCCGCTACGCCGCGGTGATGGGACCGGTGGGGCTGGTCGCGATCGCCGCCTCCCTCGTCGTGCTCGCGCTCTTCTACCGCCGCTCGATCCCCGAGAGCTACGACGTCGCCGACCTGCGCTCCCCGGCCGAGGCGATCACCGACCCGCTCACGTTCCGGGCGGGTTTCGGGGTGCTCGCGCTCCTGCTCGTCGGCTACATCGCGGCCGACCCCCTCGGCATCCCGCTCGGCGCGATCGCGAGCCTCGGAGCGCTCGCACTGCTCGCCATCGCGGGCATCGGGCGCCGCACGCCCGTGTGGTCCACCGTCCGCTCGGCGCCGTGGCACATCATCGCCTTCTCGGTGGGCATGTACGTGATCGTCTACGCCCTGCGGAACCAGGGCGCGGCCGATGTCCTGGGCGGCGTGTTCGCGGCGCTCGGCGGCCACGGCCTGCTCGTGACCGCCCTCGGGGTCGGCCTGGTCGTGGCGCTGCTCGCCTCGGTCATCAACAACCTGCCCGCCACGCTCCTGGCCGTGCTCGCGATCGACGCGGCGGGGGCGTCGGGAGCCGTGCGCGACGTGATGATGCACGCGGGCGTGATCGGCGCGGACCTCGGTCCGAAGTTCACGCCGATCGGCTCGCTCGCGACCCTGCTGTGGCTGCACGTCCTGGCCGGCAAGGGCATCCGGATCACGTGGGCGCAGTATCTGCGCACGGGCCTCGTGCTGACGGCGCCCGTGCTCGTGGTCACGCTCGCCGCGCTCGCCGGCTGGGTCGCCCTGATCGGAGGGTGAGGGCGCGCGGGAGGGGTCGAGGACGCCGGGGTGTCAGCTCTCGACGCCCGCCTGGGCGTGCAGCCGGGCCTGGTACGTGGGATCGGTGCGCTTGAGGTACCGGATCACGGCCGCGGTCACGGGGATCGCGAGGTACTGGACGGCGACCTTGTAGACGAAGCCGAGCACGGTGTACTCGGCCCACTGCCCGACCGTGGTGATGCCGATCGCGGCCGAGGCGATCGTGCAGAAGATGATGGTGTCCACGAGCTCGCCCAGCCCGCTCGAGGAGAACAGGCGGCCGATCAGGCCGCGCTCCCCTCGACGCGCCTTCATGCGGCTCATGACGAAGGAGTTGAGGCTCTGCCCGGCGACGAAGCCGCAGATGCCGGCGAGGACCACGATCCACACCGGCCCGAGTGCGAGCTCGAGGGCGGACTGCTTGGCGGTGCCGTAGTCGTCGGTGAAGCCGGGCAGCACGATGATGATCTGGTAGCAGACCACGGCGAAGATGTTGGCGAGGAAGGAGATCAGGATCGCGCGGCGGGCGGCGCGCACGCCGTACAGCTCGGTGATGACGTCGCCGAGGATGTACGCGAGGGGGAACAGGAAGAACCCGCCGTCGGTGATGATGCTGAAGCCGGTCCCGGGGACCGTGCCGAAGAGCACGCCCTTGGAGGCGCCGATCCCCGAGAGGATCACGACCACGCACATGAGGGCGAGCAGGATGTCGAAGTGCGAGGTTCCCCGGTCGGCGTAGACGGCGCCGGCCGGGCTTCCAGACGGAGGGGTGGACGTGGTGTCGGAGGTGAGGGGTGCGGTGTTCACCCGGGCACTCTAGCGGGCCCTCCGGATGCCGGTGATCCTGCCCCGGTGCTCAGATCCGTGCACGGCACGGGACGACGAAGGCGCGCATGACCCGCAGGATCGTCTCCCCCGCGAGCGTCGTGATGTCGTCGCCGTCGAGGTTCTCCTGGACCATGAGATCCACGAACACGCCGATCAGGAGCTGCGCGAGGTGGTCCACCCCGATCGCGCACGTCTCCTGCTTGAGCCGGATGCCTTGGGCGAGGGCATGGGCGATCTCGTCCCGCAGCCGATGCCGCTGGGCGTTGAGCTGGACGAGCGCCTCCTCCGAGCGCAGCGCATGGGCGACCGCCTCGGAGTACAGCAGGTACCACTGGCGCCCGTAGGGGCGGATGGCGTCGAAGATCGCGACCATCACGGTCGCGTCCTCGGCGGGGGTGGCGCTCGTCGCGTGCCCGAGGGCTCCCTCGACCGACGTCCTGACCATCGCGATCACCTCGTCGGTCACCGACTCGAAGAGCGCGTAGAAGACCTCCTCCTTCTTGGAGAAGCTCGAGTAGAACGCCCCGCGGGTGAAGCCCGCCGCGGTCACGAGGTCGTCGATCGTGGCGCCGTCGATCCCCTTGTCGACGAAGACGTCGAGGGAGGCGCGGACCAGGCGCATGCGCGTGTTCTCCCGGCGGCGCGTGGCGGGTGCATCGGGCAGCGGATCGAACAGATCGGTCATGGCAGGTCTTCCGGGATTGTGCCGGGCCTCCCATCGTCGGCGACGCGGGGCCCTGGTCCGTACGGGGTGGTGCCTATACTATCGCTCTGGATACATCCGTGTATCGAGTACGGGCACGACGGTGACGAACCTCCGACTGCACCGCACTCCCCCGCTCCCGTCCCGCCCCGGGCCGGCCGCGGCCGGAGGGGCCGTGCCCGCGCTGTCCACGAGCCCGACCCTCAGGAGATCCGCGCGTGTCCTCAGCTCTGTATCGACTCGGCCGGACCATGGCTCGCGCCCGTTGGCGGGTGCTCGGCGCCTGGGCGGTGCTCGTCGTCCTGTTCGGCGCCCTCGCGGTGGGCCTCGGCGGCCAGCTCTCCTCCCAGTTCGAGATCCCGGGGACCCAGGCCCAGCAGGGTCTCGACGAGCTGTCGACCCGCTTCTCACAGCTGAGCGGCACCTCCGGCCAGATCGTGTTCGTGACGACCGACGGCTCCAGGGTCGACGACCATCGCGACGTGATCACCGCGACGATGGACCAGGCCTCCTCGGTCGACGGTGTCGAGGCCGCGCCGGACCCCTTCTCCGACGTCTCCCCGGGCACCCGATCCGACGACGACAGCGCGATCATCGGCACGGTCCAGATGGCCGGTCAAGCGGGCACCTTCCCCGACGGATCCCTCGAGAGCCTCCAGCGGATCGTCCGGGACGCCGACGGTGACGGGCTCGAGGCGCACCTGGGCGGCCAGATCCTCCAGGAGACCGGCCTGCCCGTCGGCATCAGCGAGATCATCGGCGTCATCGCGGCCCTCGTGGTCCTGGCCATCACCTTCCGCGCGATCCTGCCGGCCGCGATCCCCATCACGACGGCGCTCGTGGGCATCGCCGTCTCCATGACCGCCCTGCTCGCCCTCGCCTCCGGCGTCGACATCCCCTCGGTCACCCCGACGCTCGCGATCATGCTCGGCCTCGCCGTCGGCATCGACTACGCCCTGTTCATCGTCTCTCGACACCGCAACCAGCTCACGGGCGGGATGGACGTCGAGGAGTCGATCGGCGAGGCGATCGCGACCTCCGGCAGCGCCGTCATCTTCGCCGGCCTGACCGTCATCATCGCCCTCGTCGGTCTGTTCGTGACCCGGATCCCGTTCCTGACCCTGATGGGCGTGGCCTCGGCCGCGACCGTCGCGATCGCCGTGATCATCGCGCTCACCCTGCTGCCGGCGATCCTCAGCCTGCTCGGCGAGCGCCTGCGCCCGCGCTCCGTGCGCCGCGCCATGGCCGCGAACGGCGGCGTACTCCCGCCGCGGCCCGACGCCCACCGCCGCCGTGGCCTCGGCACCTCGTGGGTGCGGCTCGTGACCCGGGTGCCGCTGCTGACGATCCTGATCGTGGTGGTCGGCGTCGGCGCCCTCGCGATCCCCGCCAAGGACATGCACCTCGGCCTCCCGGACCTGGGCACCGAGCGGCCCGACACCCAGGCCCGACAGACCTACGACCTGGTGTCGGAGAAGTTCGGCGCGGGCTACAACGGGCCCCTGCTCGTGACCGCCGACATCATCAACACGACCGATCCGCTCGGGGTCATGGACGACCTCAAGGCGAACATCGAGAAGCTGCCCGACGTCGCGACCGTGCAGCTGTCCACGCCCAACGAGGGCGCCGACATGGGCGTCGTCGTCGTGATCCCCGAGGGAGGCCAGACCGACGAGTCGACCTCCGAGCTCGTGCGGACCCTGCGCGCCGACGCCGCCGGGTGGGAGAAGGACCTCGGGATCTCCGACGTCACCGTGACCGGCCAGACCGCCGTCGCGATCGACATCACCGACCGCCTCTCGGACGCCCTGATCCCCTTCGGCGTCTTCGTCGTCGGCCTCTCGCTCATCCTGCTCGCGATCGTGTTCCGCTCGATCTGGGTGCCGATCAAGGCATCGGTCGGCTACCTGCTGTCGATCGGCGCCGCGTTCGGCGCGGTCGGCATGGTGTTCCAGTACGGCTGGCTCAACGACGCCCTGAACATCCACGTGACAGGGCCGGTCATCTCGTTCATGCCGATCATGGTGATGGGCATCCTGTTCGGCCTCGCGATGGACTACGAGGTGTTCCTGGTCTCCCGCATGCGCGAGGAGTTCGTGCACAGCGGGGACGCGCAGGGGTCGATCGAGCGCGGGTTCTCCGCGAGCGCGCCCGTCGTGGTCGCGGCGGCCCTCATCATGTTCTCGGTGTTCGCCTCGTTCATCCCCGAGGGCACCTACATGATCCAGCCGATCGCCGTGGCCCTCGCCGTGGGCATCCTGGTCGACGCGTTCATCGTGCGTATGACCCTCGTGCCCGCGATCCTCGCCCTGCTCGGCCGCCATGCCTGGTACCTGCCGCGCTGGCTCGACCGGCTGCTGCCGCACATGGACGTCGAGGGCGAGGGGCTCGTGCAGGTCCTCGAGCACCGGCGCTGGACCGAGGAGCACGGTCGCGCGTCGATCCGCTTCCGCGATGTCACGGCTCCCCTCGTGGGAGCCGACGGCGAGGTCGGACCGCTCACCGGGTCCGCCGCGCCGGGCACTCTGCTCGTGGTCCGCGGGGATCGCCCGCGCGTCGACACGGTCCTGGCGCTCGCCTCCGGGAGGCTGCGTCCGCGCGACGGCATGATCGCCGTGCACGATCGCCTCGTCCCCGACGAGATCGGCTCCGTGCAGTCGCGCACCCACCTGCTCCTGACCGGGAGCGACGTCGCGGCCCGGTTGCGCGCCGTGCCGGCGCGTGCCGTCGCCGATCGCACGATCGTGATCGAACGGGCCGTCGACCTCGAGGCCGCGGGAGCCGAGACCGTCGCCCTGCTCGAGTCGATGCTGCGCCGTGGCGCGACCGCCGTCGTCGGTGACGTCGGCGCCGACGACGACCGTGCCGGCGACCGCATCGATCGTCTCCTCGAGGCGCCCGAACGCCTCGTCACGCTCGAGCTCACCTCTCCGATACCCGCAGCCGTCACCGATGAAGGAGATCGATCGTGAGGCTCTTCCGCTACCCCAAGGCCCTGATCGTCGTGGTGCTGCTGCCCCTGCTGATCGCCGGTGTGGGCATGTGGGCCCTCAAGGACCGCGTCGACCGCCTCGACGACGTGCCCGCCGCGGTCGTGAACCTCGACGAGGGCGCGACCATGACGGTCGACGGCAAGGAGCAGCTCGTGCCGTTCGGGCGCCAGCTCGCCGGCGCGCTCACCCAGCCCGGGACTACCGAGCAGAGCGACGCGACCACGACCGTCGGCTTCGACTGGCGGCTCACCGACGAGAAGGACGCCCGCGAGGGACTGAGGAACGGCGAGTACGCCGCCGTCATCGTGATCCCCAAGGACTTCAGCACCAAGCTCGCGACGCTCGGGACCACCGGCGCCCAGCAGGCCGACATCCAGGTCACGACGAACGACGCCTCGGGCGCCCTCGACAGCGCGATCGGCATCGCGATCTCCCAGGCGGCCGCGGCCTCGACCGGGACCGAGATGACCCGGCAGTACCTCTCGCAGCTCTACGTCGGCTTCAACACGATGAAGGACTCGTTCACCCAGGCCGCCGACGGTGCCGAGGACATCGACGACGGCGTGACCGGTCTGGACGACGGACTCGGCCAGACCTCCGAGGGCGCGCGCCAGCTCGCCGAGGGCTCCTCGGGACTGGCCGGCGGTGCCCAGGATCTGTCCGACGGCATGAGCGGCCTCGACAGCGGCATCCAGCAGACCGCGACGGGCACCCGCAGCCTCGCCGATGGCCTCGGTGATCTCTCGACCGGCGTCGACGGGGTGGCCCAGGGCAGCCGCGACCTCGCCGACGGTCTCGGCGATCTCGCCGATGGCGCCGACCAGCTCTCCGACGGCGCCCAGCAGCTCTCCGACGGCATCAACGGCACCGACCAGCAGCCCGGGCTCATCGCCGGGGTGGACCAGCTCGATGCCGGGGTGACGGGCGACGGGACCGCGCAGAACCCCGGTCTCGCGGCGGGCGCCCAGCAGCTCGCGGATGGTGCGCAGGCGAGCGCCGACGGCCTCAAGCTCGCTTTCGACGGTGACGGGACGGAGAAGAACCCGGGCCTCGTCGACGGATCGAAGCAGACGGCCGACGGGGTGGAGAAGTACACCGGTGGGGTGACCCAGCTCTCGACCGGGATGGGCCAGGCCTGCGGTGCCTTCACCGAGGACGACATGGCGGACCCGCGGATCGCCGCGCTGTGCGCGCCGGCGAATGAGGACCAGCCGGAGGATCAGCAGAGCATTCTCAGCGGTCTCCAGGCGCTCGATGAGGGCAGCGGTCAGCTCTCCGACGGCGCCCGGACCCTCGCCGAGGGCGTCGACACCGCCGCCCACGGCGACGGGACCTCCGCGAACCCCGGCCTCGTGGGCGGCTCCGAGCAGCTCGCGACCGGCGCACAGCAGTTCGCCGACCAGGCGCCGACTCTCGTGGACGGCGTGCAGCAGCTGTCCGACGGCGTCCACCAGCTCGGGGACGGAGCCTCGGGTCTCGCCACCGGCGCCGACCAGCTCGCGAGCGGCACCCGCCAGAGCGCCGACGGCGCTGACCAGCTCGCCGACGGCGCCGAGCAGCTCTCGACCGGCGCCGAAGGCGCCGCGACCGGCGCGAGCCAGCTGGCCGACGGCACGGATCAGCTCGCGACGGGCTCCTCGCAGCTCGCCTCGGGCACCTCCGAGCTCGCCGACGGTGCGGACGAGCTCGCGACGGGCACCCAGGGCCTCTCGGACGGCACGAGCCAGCTGCACGACGGCTCGTCCCAGCTCGCCGACGGCTCCGGCCAGTTCGCCGAGGGGCTGCGCGACGGTGCCGACCAGATGCCCAGCTACACCGAGTCCGAGCGCACGGCCATGAGCGACATGGGCGCCCAGCCCGTCACGAGCGTGGCCTCGCGCCAGAACGAGGCCCACGGACCCTCGACCGCGACCTTCCCGTTCGTGGTGGCGCTCGCCCTGTGGCTCGGTGCCTTCGGCTCCTTCCTGCTGCTGCCGGCCCTGTCGCGGCGCTTCCTCGACGCCGCGATGCCGATGTGGATGGTCGCGCTGCGCTCGCTCCTGCCCGCCCTCGCCCTGGGGGTCGTGCAGACCGTCGCCGTGCTCGGTGTGATCACCGCGATCGGGGTCAGGCCCGTCTCGGCGCTCGGGGTGGGGGTGATCTCGCTCGCCGGCGCGGTCGCCTTCGCGGCGCTCCATCAGGCGCTCCTGGCGCTGCTGGGCAACCGGGTCGGACGCATCGCGTCGATCGTCGTGATGGTGCTCCAGGTGGTGGTGCTCGCGGGGATCCTGCCCGTGCAGACCGCTCCGGAGCTGCTGCAGTCGATCAGCGCGTTCATGCCGATCTCGATCGTGTCCACGGGGCTGGTCCATGCCGCGCTCGGCGGCGCCCTGGTCTCGACGTCGTCGACCCTGCTCGCGCTCGCGGGCTGGACGGCCGCCTCGATCATCGTGACGCTCGTGGCCTCCCGCTCGGCCCGCTCGCTCGCCGTCGCCCGGCTCGTCTCGGAGAACGACGCCCTCCCTGCCTGAGCGCGACCGCGGGGAGGGGCCGGGCGCGGCGTGAGCCGGCGCGGCCGGACCGGGCGAGCCTTGCCGACGGCAGGACGACAGGTCTCAATGGAAGTCCCGTGATCGTCCCGCGGCGGGCACGGCGAGGGCGCTCACCGCGTCGGCCACGAGGTTCACGGCGCCGCTCGCGTTCTCGACGACCCCGCGCAGCACCACCCCGCGGGAGGTGCGCAGGACCGCGCGATGGCGTCGCCAGACCCCCACCGAGCACACGACGTTGAGGATGCCGGTCTCGTCCTCGAGGCTCAGGAAGGTGACGCCGCTGGCGGTGGCCGGGCGCTGGCGGTGCGTGATCACCCCGGCCGTGTGCCGGCGGGTGCCGTCGGGCACCTCGCGCAGAGCGGTGATCGGCAGGACGTCGCGCGCGTCGAGCTCCTCGCGGACGAGCGCCATCGGATGCTCACCGGGGGTGATGCCGGTGGCCCACGCGTCCGCGGCCGCGAGCTCCGCATCGCTCATGCCCGGCAGCATCGGCGCGTCGGCGCCCACGGCCAGGTGCGGAAGCGTGTCCGGGGTCTCCTGGGCGGCGGCCCCCGCCGCCCACAGCGCCTGGCGCCGGGAGGAGGCGAGCGAGTCCAGGGCCCCCGCGGTCGCGAGCGCCTCGAGCTGCCGGGCGCTCAGGCCCACCCGCCGCGCGAGGTCGGGGATGGAGGCGAAGGGGCCGCCCTGCTCGCGGCGGGAGACGATGCGCTCGGCGGTCGTCTCGCTGATCCCGCGCACCTGCTCGAGGCCCAGCCGGATCGCGGGTCCAGCCGTCGCAGTCTCCCCCTGGACCTGGGGTCGCGCGGAGCGCAGCACGTCCTTGTCCTTCTCGGACCAGCCGTCCGGGCCGTGCCACTGCCCGTCGGGGCTGCGGCCCGCGGCCTCGAAGACCTCGTCGTCGCTCGGCACCCGATAGGCGGCATGCTCCTCGTCCAGCTCGAGGGTGGTCTGAACGTCGGAGACGGCCACGTCCACACCGTGAGTGCGGACGCCGTGGCGCCGGGCATCGGCCACGAGGGACTGCGGCGAGTAGAACCCCATCGGCTGGGAGCGCAGCAGGGCCGCGGTGAACGCCGCCGGGTAGTGGGCCTTGAGGTAGGCGCTCGCATAGACGAGATAGGCGAACGAGTAGGCGTGGGACTCCGGGAAGCCGTAGTTGGCGAACGCAAGCAGCTTGCGCAGGATCGCTTGGGCGTCCTCCCCCACGATGCCGTGCTTGGCCATCCCGGCGAACAGCTGGTCCGACAGCGCGAGCATGCGTTCGGTCGAACGTTTGGAGCCCATGGCGCGGCGCAGCCGGTCGGCCATGGCGGGCGAGAAGTCGGCGACGTCCACGACCATCTGCATCAGCTGCTCCTGGAACAGCGGGACCCCCTTGGTGCGGCCGAGGGACTTCTTCAGGAGCGGGTGGAGGAAGGTGACGTCCTCCTCGCCGTTCTTGCGGCGGATGAACGGGTGCACCGAGCCGCCCTGGATGGGGCCCGGGCGGATCAGCGCGACCTCCACGACGAGGTCGTAGAACTTCTCCGGCCTCAGACGGGGCAGGGTCGCGATCTGGGCGCGGGACTCCACCTGGAACACCCCCACGCTGTCGCCCGTGCACAGCATGTCGTAGAGCGCCGGGTCCTCTTGGGGCAGGGACGCGAGATCGAAGTCCTGCCCGTGGTACTCGCCGACGAGGCGCAGGGCGTGATCCAGGGCGGTGAGCATCCCCAGCCCCAGCAGGTCGAACTTCACGAGTCCCGCGTCGGCGCAGTCGTCCTTGTCCCACTGCAGCACCGTCCGGTCCTTCATCCGGGCGTGCTCGACGGGGCACACCTCGATCACGGGCCGGTCGGCCAGGACCATGCCACCGGAGTGGATGCCCAGATGGCGGGGGGCGTCGCGCAGCTGATGGGCCAGGTCGATCACATCGGCGGGGATGTCGGTCTCCTGCAGCGAGGAGAAGGAGCGCTCGATCTGGCGGGCCCAGGCGTCCTGGCGTCCGACGTCGTAGCCCAGGGCGCGGGCGGCGTCGCGCACGGCGAGCTTGGCCCGGTAGGTGATCACGTTGGCGACCTGCGCGGCGTTCTCCCGGCCATAACGGTCGTAGACGTCCTGGATCACCTCCTCCCGGCGGGCCGAATCGATGTCGAGGTCGATGTCGGGCGGCCCGTCGCGCTCGGGGGCGAGGAAGCGCTCGAACAGCAGGTGATGGCCGACGGGCTCGACGGCGGTGATGCCGAGCGCGTAGCAGACGGCGGAGTTCGCGGCCGAGCCGCGCCCCTGGCACAGGATCGCCTTCTCGCGGCAGACAGCGACGATCTTGTGGATGATGAGGAAGTAGCCCGGGAAGTGCAGCTCGTTGATGACCTCCAGCTCGCGATCGATCTGCTTCCACGCCCCCGGCACTCGCTCAGGGCGGCCGGGCGCCGGACGGGGCCCGTAGCGCTCCTTCCCGAGCTGCTCGACCAGCTCGATCAGCCAGCTCGCCTCGTCATGCCCTGCCGGGACGGGGAACGGTGGCAGGTCGGGAGCCAGCAGCTTGAGGTCCAGGGCGCAGTCCTCGCCGATCCGGGCGGCGTTCGCCACGGCCTGCGGATAGCGGGAGGTGAGGGCCAGCATCTCCTCGCCGCTGCGCAGGTGGGCCAGGCGGCTCGACAGGTACGGGTCGGCGCTCTCGAGGCTGCCGCCGGCGCGCAGGGCGGCATGGGTGTCCGCGAGGCGCTTGTGGCCCGTATGGGCGTAGTGGGCGTTGGTGGTGGCCACGAGCGGGAGCGTCACGATGTCCAGACCCCGTTCCTCGCGCACCATACGGGCGCCCTGGGCGAGCGCGTCGTGCAGCTCGTCGTCGAGCACGTCGCCCGTGCGGGTGAGCTCGACGGCCACGTTGCCGGCGCCGAACAGCTCGAGAAGACGGTCGATCGCCGCGGCGGCGGCACACGCCGCGCCCTCGAGGTCGCCCTCGAGCAGACGGGGCCGCACGGCCGCGGCGACGGCTCCCTTGCGGCAACCGGTGAGGATCAGCCAGTGCCCTTCGCGCGCGGCCTCGGTCAGACGGTCGAGTCGATAGCGGGGGGTGCCCTTCTCCCCGCCGTCGAGATGGGCGCGGGCGATGAGCGCCGACAGCTGCCGATAGCCCCTCGCGTCGCGGGCGAGCACGAGCAGGTGCTCGCCGAGCGGGTCGGGCACGCCCGTGCGTGGGGCAGAGCGCACCGGCGTGGAGGAGGCGACGTCGACCCCCGGCTCCGTGCCGAGCGTGAGCTCGGAGCCGAAGATGGTGGCCATGTCGTGCTCTCGTGCGGCCTGGGCGAAGCGGACCACGCCGGGGAAGCCGTCGTGGTCGGTGAGCGCGATCGCGCGCAGGCCGAGCCGGGCGGCCTCGGCCACCATGTCCTCGGGGCTCGAGGAGCCGTCGAGGAAGCTGAAGTGGGAGTGGGCGTGCAGCTCGGCGTAGGGGACGTCCGTGGCCGGGGTGTAGGCGTCGCGCTGCCGCACGCCGGTGTGGATCACCTCGATGGGTGGCGGGGCGGTCACGTGCGCGGGGCGGTCCGACAGGACGGCCTCGAGGTCCTTCCACGAGGGTGGGCCGAGGAACCAGCGGCTCATCGTGGCACCTCCCTTCTCGGGTCAGTCATAGATGCCCTCCACGCTCCAGGCGCCGTCGCAGGAGAGGGCGAGCAGGGCGGTCTGCTCGCTCCCGCTCGTGCCGGCGCCGCACTCGCCGCCGACCACGAGCTGCAGGCGGGCGGAGCGGCATCCGCTCGGACCCCACCAGCGTTCGTCGATCACGGTGGGCGCGCCGTGGGAGAGGACGTCGAGCGAGCCGCCCGGGGCCAGCGCGGTCCCGGCCAGAGCCCTGCTCTCGGCGGGGATCGACAGGCGGGACGGCGGGGCGCTGAGCAGACCGCGGGCGGTGACGAGGACGGGCGAGCCGCCCGCGTCGAGCAGCGTCACGGCGGGCCGCTTCCGGAACACCGTGGCGGGGACGGGGCGCGGCAGGGAGCCGGGCCACGGTCCTGTCCGCGGTGCGGGCCGTTCGCTGCGCCACGGGATGAGGGCGACCTCCTCGGCCAGCATGCGCCCGCCGGCGGCCGCCGGGACGAGCACCGCTCGCTCACCCGCGAGTCCCTGGGCACGGGCGAAGGCGCGCGCGGCACGCTGGGAGGCCTCCCCCGCGCTGCCCCACAGGGCCGGGGCGCCCTCCCCGGTGGGCATGAGCTGCACGGGGTGCAGGCCGAGACGGATGATCGCGCCGGTGCGGGCCCTGCCGAGCCGGGCGCTCGTGACCCATCCGTCGCACTGCCAGCGGATGCGGTCGACCACGTCGGCCACCGTGAGCGCCCCGTCGTGGCGCCACGTGCGCTCCATCTCCTCGCCGTTCTCGGTACGGGCGACGATCCGCAGACGGGTGCAGATCAGGCCGCGCTCGACGAGCATCGCGTGCAGGTGCTCGGCCAGGGGCCGGGCGACGAACGCCGCCTGGTCGGTGCGCACGAGCGGGGTCTCGAGGACCGTGACCGCCTCGATCGGCTGCTCGGGCCGGTGCGCCGCCGGGGGCGACGGCTCGAGGCCGCGGCTGAGCAGGTGCAGGAGGGCGACGTCGGGGCCGAAGCGGTCGGCCACCGATGAGGCGGGCAGGGCCGCGAGGTCCCCGAGGGTCGCGATGCCGAGACGCTGCAGCAGGTCGACGACCTCGGCGAGGTCGAGGTGCTTCTCGCCGACGGCGGGGGCGGCCTGGTCGCGGTGGCCCCAGCCAGGGCCGACGGGGGCATGGCGCAGGGCGGCGATCAGGTGCGGGGCGAGGTAGTCGGCGCTGCGCCCAGGACGCACGATCCGCCCGGTGCGCGCGGCCAGGAGGGCGGCGAAGGGGCCGTCGGCGATCCCCACGGAGCAGTCCCAGCCGGTGAAGTCGGCGACGGCGTCGACGATCCGCTCGGCGAGGCGCTCCTCTCCCCCGGCGTGGCGAGCGGGCCCGCGCGCGCTCATCAGCAGGACACCCGGTCGCAGGACGTCCACGCCGGCGACGACGGTGTCGACGGCGGCCGCCACCAGCTCGAACAGGGTGGCCTCGTTCTCCCGATCGGCCTCGAGCACCGTCGCC